>JAATFR010000241.1 GCA_015655095.1 Hyphomicrobiales bacterium
GATTATGCGACCTATATCAGCCGCATCCGGGTTGACCCCACCGTGGACAACGGCCTTGTCATCTGGGTGGTATCCGACAATCTGCGCAAGGGAGCAGCGCTCAACGCCATCCAGATCGCGGAGATTCTGGGTGCGCGCTATCTGAAGAAGGCCGCCTGAGGCCTATCCCCAGATTTCCATCCGCAGGCCCTTTGCGTCGAGGGCTGGTTCTCTCGGCACCCGCCGCGCGGTGCCGAGGTGAATCTTTTCCGCGACGAGCGCGAGCACGGCGGCGTCCAGAATATCGTCGGCGGCGATCTTCGAGCGAGGATAAGAACGGTCCTCGAGCAGGTCCCGCCTGAATCCCGCCTTTTCCAGCAGGGCCTTTCGCTCCGCCGCGCCATTGGCGTTCTTTTTGGCATGCGCCATCGGTTCCGCGCCGTTCAGCATGAAGAAGGCGAATTCCGGATGGCTTTCATGTACCCGCGCCTGTATCGCGGGCGTCATCACGGCGTCTATCTCACGTATTTTTGGAAAGAGGTTGAAGGTCTGCTGCGAGAGCGCGCGCGGCGGGTCTGAATAATCGCGGTTGATCTCGCAGGCCTGAACATAATCGGTCGCCATCAGCGCGGCCCGGGCCGGAGGCGGGAAAAGGCTCGATTTGCGTGGACCCAGCACGGCGCGCGCCTGCAAATCGGCATGGCGTCCCTGAGAGTCGAGAAAATCAGGCAGGCCAATAGGCATGTCGATGGCGATGATGGCGGCGTCAAGGGCCAGCACATCCCTGAAAGTTGGGCACAGCGTGAGCGAAGATGCGGTTCGGCCCTTTGTGTCCTTCAGCATGGCGACCCAGCCGCCCCGGCAACCGTCCACGCCCGCGACGATGCTCATTCATCCGACTTTCAAAAATCGCTCAGGATGCCCTTGCGCTCCCAGTCGCCATAGCGGGTCGGCTCGATGCCTTTGGGGCCGTTGATCTCTCGCGGGCGGGCCTTGGCCTCGGCGTCCGCGAGGCGGCGGCGCTCCTCGGCTTCGGCCAGCGCCCGTTTCGCCTCAGGGCTCAAGACCCGGGGCGGTGTAACCTCCGTTTCACCCGGGGACGGTTCAGGATCGTTCGTCTGGTCGGTCATGGCTCAACGTTCTTGAAGCAGGACTATGGAACAAACATATAGGACGAAGCAGTGCCTGCGTCACCCCATGAGCTGGCTGTGAGAAAAGGAGACACGGAACCTCAATGAATATGGCAAAGACCTTCATTCTGCTGGCGGCGCTGACGGCGCTGTTCATGGGCCTTGGCTATCTGATCGGTGGTGGCGCGGGGGCCATGGTCGCCTTTGTGGCGGCTGCGGGCATGAACCTTTTCGCCTGGTGGAATTCCGACAAAATGGTGCTGCGCATGTATGGGGCGCAGGCTGTGGACGAGGCGTCCGCGCCTGATTATGTGCGCCTCGTGAAGCGGCTGGCGCATAATGCCGGGCTGCCCATGCCGGCCATCTACATCATGCACAATCCCCAGCCCAACGCTTTCGCCACGGGCCGCGATCCCGATCATGCGGCGGTGGCGGCGACCACGGGCCTTCTGGAGATGCTGTCGCCGGAAGAGCTGGCGGGGGTCCTGGCCCATGAGCTTGGCCACATCAAGAACCGCGATACGCTGACCATGACAGTGACGGCGACCATCGCCGGCGCGGTCTCGATGCTGGCCAACTTCGCCTTTTTCTTTGGCGGCGCGCGCAACCGGGAAGGGGGTGGTGCGGGTCTCATCGGCACGATCGCACTGGCGCTGCTGGCCCCCATGGCGGCGGGTCTCGTCCAGATGGCGATCAGCAGGACGCGGGAATATTCCGCCGATCAGGCGGGGGCGGAAATCTGCGGCAAGCCGCTGTGGCTCGCCTCGGCGCTGGAAAAGATGGAAAGCGCGGCGCGCCATGTGCCCAATGCGGCCGCCGAGGCCAATCCCGCGACGGCCCATATGTTCATCATCAATCCGCTGAGCGGTGAGGGGCGGGATAATCTCTTTTCCACCCATCCGGCGACGCAGAACCGGATTGCGCGCCTGCGTGCGCTTGCCGGTGAAATGGGCCGGGCCCAGGGCCGCCCATGGGGCTGAGGGGCGCCATGTCCGCGCGTGTTCTGGCGGGCAGGCGCAGCTGCGCTGTTCCGATTTCGATCATCCTGCTTTTCCCATGACGCGGCCCATGCTCTAACCCCCCATATGACTGAGTGGCGTGCGAATGAAAAAACTCCTGTAGAAAATTCTGACGTTGCGGGCACAGGCTCGGCGGCGCGGACGGCTGCCGCCATGCTGGTCGATGCGGTTCTGTCGCGGAGTCGGGCGCTGGATGAGGCGTTCGAGGCCGGGGTTACTCAAGGTTTGCTGCGCGATTTGCCGGGTCGCGACCGCGCCTTCGCGCGCGCCATAGCCACCGTGACTCTGCGCCGTCTTGGTCAGATTGATTTCATACTGGGACAATTCCTCGAAAAGCCGCTGCACAAGCGCTCAGGGCTCACCCGCGACCTGCTGCGCACGGCCACGGCTGAAATGCTGTTTCTGGGGGTAAAGCCGCACGCGGCGGTGGCCTCCGCCGTGGATGCGGCGGCGGCTGATGGAGCCGCGCGCCATTTCAAGGGCCTGGTCAACGCGGTGCTGCGCAAGGTGGCCCGGCAGGGAGCCGAAGTGCTGGCCTCCATGGGCACGGAAGGTCTGGCCCTCAATACCCCGCGCTGGCTGCGCGAAAGCTGGCAGGCGGCCTATGGCGAGACGGCGGCGCTGGCCATTGCCGAAGCGCATCTGAAGGAGCCGCCACTCGATCTGTCGCTGAAACCCGGTCTTGATGCCCATGAATGGGGCCAGAGGCTCGGCGCTACGCTTCTGCCGACCGGCAGTCTGAGACTTCATCAGGCGGCAAGGGTTGAGACGCTCGATGGCTTTGAGGAAGGCGCATGGTGGGTGCAGGATGCCGCCGCCGCCCTGCCTGCCCGGCTGCTGGGGAACGTTTCAGGGCGGGAGGTGCTGGACCTCTGCGCGGCGCCGGGGGGCAAAACGGCGGAACTGGCGGCGGCAGGCGCCCATGTTACGGCGCTCGACCGCTCCGCCAAAAGGCTTGAACGACTGAGCCAGAATCTCGCCCGCCTGAAGCTTTCCGCCGATGTCGTCGTCAGCGATGCGCTGGCGTTCGAACCGGGGCGGACATGGGATTTTATCCTTCTCGATGCGCCTTGCAGCGCCACGGGCACCGTGCGCCGCCATCCTGATGTCGCCCTGCTCAAGCGGCCCACGGATCGCGACAAGCTGGTCCGGCTTCAGGGTGAACTGTTGAAAAAGGCGGCAGGGTTGCTCAATTCGGGCGGCCCCTTGGTCTATTGCACCTGTTCTCTGGAGCCGGAGGAGGGAATCCGCCAGATCGAGGGGTTTCTTGCGGCC
>JAATFR010000015.1 GCA_015655095.1 Hyphomicrobiales bacterium
CGCACTTCCATCTCGACGAGCTCAAGAAGCTCCTCGTCGTCGACCATGTCGCACTTGTTCAGGAACACCACCAGCGCGGGCACGCCAACCTGACGGGCAAGCAGGTTGTGCTCACGAGTCTGCGGCATCGGGCCGTCGGCCGCCGAAACAACCAGAATGGCGCCGTCCATCTGCGCCGCCCCCGTGATCATGTTCTTCACATAGTCAGCATGGCCGGGGCAGTCCACATGCGCATAGTGGCGGTTGTCCGTCTCATATTCGACATGCGCCGTCGAGATCGTGATACCGCGCGCCTTCTCTTCAGGCGCCTTGTCAATCTGGTCATAGGCCGAGAACTTCGCGTAACCCTTCTCTGCCAGAATCTTCGTAATCGCAGCCGTCAGTGACGTCTTGCCATGGTCAACATGGCCAATCGTCCCGATGTTACAATGCGGCTTCGTACGTTCAAATTTCTCTTTGGCCATCTCGGCGCTCCATTATCCTAGAACTTCGGCACTGACGGATCTTACTGACGGTCTCAGGCGTAGCGGTTTTTCATTTCGTCGGCCACCACCTGCGGCACATGCTCATAGTGGTCGAACTGCATCGTATATTGTGCACGGCCCTGACTCATCGAACGCAGGCTGTTCACATATCCAAACATCTTGGCCAGCGGCACCATGGCGTTTACCACCTGGGCGTTGCCCCGCTGCTCCGTACCGGTGATCTGACCCCGGCGACTGTTCAGATCGCCAATCACATCACCCATATATTCATCGGGCGTCACCACCTCGACCCGCATGATCGGCTCAAGGAGCGTCACACCAGCGGCCAGGGCGCCTTCGCGAAACGCCGCGCGCCCGGCAATCTCGAAAGCCAGGACGCTCGAGTCGACATCATGGTAAGCGCCGTCAACCAGCGTGACCTTGAAATCAATCATCGGGAAACCGGCGATCGGCCCCGAATTCCTGACACTCTCAACACCCTTCTGAACACCGGGGATATATTCCCGGGGAACAGCGCCACCAACTACCGCGCTGGTGAACTGGAAACCCGATCCGGGCTCTCCCGGTTCAAGCACCAGCTTGACGCGTGCAAACTGGCCTGAACCACCCGTCTGCTTCTTGTGCGTATAGTCGACTTCGGCGCGCTTTGTAAGCGTCTCACGATAGGCGACCTGCGGAGCACCGACATTCGCCTCAACCTTGAATTCGCGCCGCATGCGGTCGACGATGATTTCAAGGTGAAGCTCACCCATGCCCTTAATAATCGTTTGTCCGGATTCCTCGTCCACCGAAACACGGAAAGACGGATCTTCCTGGGCAAGACGGCTGAGCGCCATGCCCATCTTCTCCTGATCGACCTTGGTCCTTGGCTCGACCGCGATCTCGATGACGGGCTCCGGGAACACCATCCGCTCCAGCAGGATCGGATGGGCCACATCGCTGAGCGTATCGCCCGTCGTCGTATTCTTGAGGCCCGCGAGCGCGATGATGTCACCTGCGAACGCCTCTTTAACATCTTCCCGGTGGTTCGCATGCATCTGCAGCATACGACCGACACGCTCACGGTTGCCTTTTACCGTGTTTACGACGGCCATTCCCGTCGACAGCACACCCGAGTAGACCCGGGCGAAGGTGAGCGATCCGACGAATGGATCGTTCATAATCTTGAAGGCAAGTGCAGCGACCGGCGCATCGTCTGATGCAGGACGAGAAATCTCCGCCTCCGTACGCGGGTCCAGACCGGTTACCGGCGGGATGTCGAGCGGCGAAGGCAGATAATCCACCACCGCATCAAGCATCGCCTGGACGCCCTTGTTCTTGAAAGCAGACCCACAAAGAACCGGCACGAAGTGGCGTGCAATGGTGCCCTTGCGGATACACTTCTTGAGGATGACCTCGTCTGGCTCTGCACCATTGAGGTACGCTTCCATCGCGAGATCATCCATTTCGACGGCCTGCTCGACGAGCTTTGTGCGGTATTCCGCGGCCTTTTCTTTATATTCGTCGCGTATCTCGCGATACTCGAACTCAGCGCCGAGCCCCTCTTCCTTCCAGATGATCTCTTTCATCTTCAGAAGATCGACAAGCCCCTCGAAACTACCCTCTGCGCCGACAGGGAGCTGACAAACCAACGGATTAGCCGCCAGCCGCTCCACCATCATGTCTACGCAGCGGTAGAAGTTCGCCCCGGTGCGATCCATCTTGTTGACGAAACACATCCGCGGCACATTGTACTTGTCGGCCTGCCTCCAGACCGTCTCGGACTGCGGCTCAACACCGGCCACCGAGTCGAACACGGTGATGGCGCCGTCCAGAACCCGGAGAGACCGCTCTACCTCAATCGTGAAGTCGACGTGGCCAGGCGTATCAATGATGTTGATACGGATCTGTTCCCCGTCCTTGGGGTCTTTCCAGAAGCAGGTGGTCGCAGCAGAAGTGATCGTGATGCCACGCTCTTGCTCCTGCTCCATCCAGTCCATGGTGGCCGCGCCATCATGAACCTCACCGATCTTATGGCTCACACCTGTGTAGTACAGGATCCGCTCGGTTGTCGTCGTCTTCCCGGCATCAATGTGCGCCATGATGCCGATGTTACGATAGCGTTCGAGCGGTGTCTTACGAGACATAACAGCGGGTCGCCTTCAGTCCTTAACTCTCTTACCAGCGGTAGTGCGAGAAGGCGCGGTTGGCTTCCGCCATCCGGTGCGTATCTTCACGCTTCTTCACTGCGCTGCCGCGGTTGTTCGCAGCATCCAGCAGCTCACCACTCAGGCGGTCCACCATTGTCGTCTCATTGCGAGCCCGGGCGGCATTGATCAACCAGCGGATCGCAAGAGCCTGGCGACGATCGGGGCGAACCTCGACCGGCACCTGATAGGTGGCACCACCCACACGCCGCGAACGAACTTCGATCGCAGGCTTTACATTAACCAGCGCATCATGGAACACGCGCAGCGGATCGGTCTTGGCCCGCTGCTCGATCTTGTCGAAAGCACCGAAAACGATGCGCTCGGCGACCGATTTCTTGCCGTGCTTCATAAGGCTGTTCATAAACTTGGCCACAACCTCGTCGCCAAACTTGGCGTCCGGGATGACTTCTCGTTTATCAGCGCGGTGACGACGCGACATATTTCAATCCCTCAGATCACTTCGGACGCTTGGCGCCGTACTTGGAACGACGCTGGCGGCGATCCTTGACGCCCTGCGTATCGAGCACGCCGCGGATGATGTGGTAGCGAACGCCAGGAAGATCCTTTACGCGACCGCCGCGGATCATCACCACGGAATGTTCCTGGAGGTTGTGCCCCTCGCCAGGAATGTAGCTTGTGACCTCGAAGCCGTTGGTCAAACGCACGCGCGCAACCTTACGCAGAGCTGAGTTCGGCTTCTTCGGCGTGGTCGTATAGACCCGCGTGCAGACGCCGCGCTTTTGCGGGCAGGCCTCCATGGCCGGCACCTTGTTACGCGCAGGAAGCGGCTTGCGCCGATTGCGGATTAGCTGATTGATCGTTGGCATCCAGATCTCGCCCGTTCGATCCCGTTAAAAAAACATTAACGCTTGCGCCCCACCCCAAACGGAGATGAAGACGCAAACACTGCCGCATCCCCTTTCCAGGATCAGCGACCTTTTGCAGAGGATCCCGAAGGATCATGCGACAGACTTGGTATCGGCTTTGTTCTCAGCGTTTAGGCGGCGCGTGAAACACGCGCTCAAACTCCCTACCACCTGAGTTCAACTGGGCGGAACTTACCTATCCCCCCCTGCCGCGTCAACACCCAACCTTGCGATTGGCAAAGATTCAGCCAGATTGAGGCTTTCGGGCCTGAATGAGGCGTTTTTCACCGACACCACGGGGCTTTTACGGGTGGATAAGGACCGGAAAAGGCTCTTCAGGCCGCTTTCTGCCTGCCCGGGTCCAGAATCAGACCATCCGGGAAAGATTAATAACCATAATTAATGATCTTTGCCGCCACCCATCGTCCAAAACAAACGGGCCGCAACTTCCGCTGCGGCCCGCTAATCACTTTACATATGAGGCCATCCAGAAACTCAGTCGGCAGAAACCACCACGGCCTGGCTCTCTCCACCCTTCTCCTGAACGATTAGATCATCCCGGCGCTGAGCCTCCTGGCGCAGGCGGCGCAGCATGCCGCCGGTACCGGCGGGGATCAGGCGACCCACGATCACGTTTTCCTTCAGGCCGATCAGCTCATCAACCTTGCCGTTGACGGCAGCTTCGGTCAGCACCCTGGTCGTTTCCTGGAAGGAAGCAGCCGAGAATACCGAACGGGTCTGGAGGGAGGCCTTGGTGATGCCAAGCAGAACGGCGGACGCCGTCGCCACCTGCTTGCCCTCGGCCGCCACCCGCAGGTTTTCTGCCTCGAACTCGGGACGGTCAATCTGCTCGCCAGGGAGGAAGCTTGAATCCCCGGGGTTGATAATTTCGACCTTCTGCAGCATCTGGCGCACGATCACTTCAATATGCTTGTCGTTGATCGCCACGCCCTGAAGCCGGTAAACGTCCTGAATCTCGTTCACCAGATAGGCCGCCAGTTCCTCGACACCCGAGATGGCCAGAATATCATGCGGCGCGGGATGACCATCGAGCAGGAATTCGCCCTTCTCGATGATATCGCCTTCCTGCACCGTGATGTGCTTGCCCTTGGGGATCATGTATTCCACAGGATCGGCGCCATCGGAGGGATGGATGACGATCCGGCGCTTGTTCTTGTAGTCGCGGCCAAACTCTACCCGGCCCGTGACCTCGGCAATGATGGCGTGGTCCTTGGGACGGCGAGCCTCGAACAGTTCCGCCACGCGCGGCAGACCGCCCGTGATGTCGCGTGTCTTGGCGCCTTCCGTCGGAATACGCGCGATCACGTCGCCGGCTTTCACTTCCGCACCGTCTTCGACAGAGAGAATGGCGTCCACGGAAAGCCCGTAACGCGCTTCGCCCGTCTGGGTCGGCAGCGGCTTGCCCTTCTTGTCGACGATAAGCAGCGCCGGATGCAGATCAGGGGCCTTCGACGAGCCGGTGC
>JAATFR010000289.1 GCA_015655095.1 Hyphomicrobiales bacterium
ATCTCCCCGGGGAGAACTTCTTTCGTCCGCTCCTGCGGCCCGCGCAACGATACGCGGCCGCTGATAATGTGGCAGATCTCGGAATTGGTCTCGCGCGCAGCGGTAAACCGTCCCGGCGTGCATTCCCAGACTCCGATCTCGACCAGACCATCGTCCGACCTCCAGAGCTCTACGGCAGCTTCATACTGCTCACCCTCAACCGAAGTGGGTTTGGGTTCCGGCTCGCCAAGATCGATCAGGGCAAGGTGGGCAAAGGTCTGAAAGTCAATCATGTGAATTTCCAATAACGCAGATACAACGCACTCAGGGAGGGGCGCAGCATAGTCATTTCCCCAGCGATGTTCAAATCACCCAACATGAAAGGGCAATCCCTCAGGCCTCCCTGTCATGTGCCGTGACGCGGAGCCAGATGGCATAGAGCGCACGGGCTCTGTTGCATGAATCGGACTTCGGGCGCATTTCGTGCAGGTGCAATTTGTGCTACGGGATGCGCACGGTGACCGAAGTTCCGATCATCGCAAACTGGTTAGGAATGGCAGCGCCCATTTTGAGTTCAGTGACCTGACTTTCGAATGTTCTGGCTTTGACTTTCCCGCATAAGATTTTGAAACGATGCATCGTCGTTTCGGCCAGACTTCGTAGGTGATATCCGCTCCATTTCTTCCAGATGGTCCGGCCCAGATAGCGCGTCACCTTTAGCGCCTCATTGCTGACCTTCGCTCCTGGTGAAGCTTCTTTCCATGGTTTTGCCTTACCCCGGAATGACAGCAAGCGCGTTTCTTGCTGCAAGTGCATCAAGGCAGGCGCGCATATCATAAGCACCATCACCACTGACGGTCGCAATCTGTTCATCCTCGGGGATATGATCGAGAAGCGGCAGGACGGGCGCATCACCTGTGCGGCTGTCACTGACCTCAATGGCCCGAATATCCAGCGTCCGGGCATCGATGCCGAGGTGCAGCTTGCACCATTGCCGCCGATAGGATGGACCATGCTTGCGCCGTTCCCATTCTCCTTCACCCATCATCTTGATCCCGGTGCTGTCGACCAGGAGATGCAATGCGCCGTAGTCATGGCTGCGAAAAGGCAGATTCACGTTCAATATCTTCTGACGCCGGCACAGTGTGGTGGAGCCGGGAACGGGCCAGTCCAGCCCCGAAAGCAAAAGGAGGCTGGAAACAAGGCCGACCGTCTGGCGAAGCGGAAGGCCGAACAGCACCTTGAATGTCAGGAAGCCGCGCTTAATAAGGACCTGATTATAGGAACTGCAGTTCGTCGTGCGGTAGCGCAAAGGGGCAGGTTTTGTCATCCAGCCCACCTATACCTGCTCGCACAAAAACGGAATCCTTCATCAATTAACGCAACAAAGCCCCAGCTAGCTACAAATCACCCTGCAGGAAGTCTTTTCCTGACCGATCCCAACCTCCGTTGACCACTCAAAGCATTAGGAATAGCGTCAATTGAAAGCAATCGGTTTCTCGTGAGGCATTCATGCGCCATGGTCCAGCAAGTCGGGCACCTATCGCGACACGAAAATGCATCCCCGGTGTCACGAGCTGGCAGCTTTCGAGACGCTCTTAATGGCACCACAAATATCTCCCACATTGTACTATCGTTAAATTCAGGACCGAATGTTCCCAGAGAATATTATCCGGTATTCTTACCTCAAAGTGCGCCCTCCAATTCCTCGGCAAAGAATTTCCGTTGGCGCCACGCCTTTGCTGATAGCTTTTCCTGCATCCTGATGAACAGGGCTCCTGCCCGGGGACCTGACATGCATCCCGGCGGCACTGCCCGGGACATGCCGGTACGCCCGGCCTCGTTCCTGCGCCAGAAGACAGAAAGATTTTTCCGATGAGTGCCACCCCCCCACCTGTTCCCGGGCAAAAAACCCGCCCCCCTCTTCCGCCACACAAGGATGAAAGTGTCGGCACAGAGGCTTTCCGCGCCATGGACAGGATGAGAGAGGCATTGAGCGCACAGATAACCGGCGGTCTTTCACCGGCCTCTTTGGCTCTTGCAGCCTACGACTGGTCAGTTCATCTTGCTGCCGCACCGGGCAAGCAGCTGGAGCTTGGGGCCAAGGCTGTCAGGAAGGCCAGCCGTCTCCTGATGTATCTGGAAGCCGCCGCGA
This sequence comes from Hyphomicrobiales bacterium, assembly GCA_015655095.1. Classification (GTDB taxonomy): domain Bacteria; phylum Pseudomonadota; class Alphaproteobacteria; order Parvibaculales; family Parvibaculaceae; genus JAATFR01. The sequence goes on from JAATFR010000289.1 coordinate 2,135, forward strand.
CCCACCCTGACATGCCAGCGTGCATCGAGCCCTTGCCCGGCGACTACCGTTTCGAGTCCGAAGAGTGGCGGAAGCAACCCTATAGTTTCTGGGCACAATCATTCCTGCTGGGCCAGCAATGGTGGCACAACGCCACGCATGAAGTGCCGGGTGTGACGCCGCATCATGAGGATGTGGTGTCTTTTGCCGCACGCCAGTTTCTGGATATGTTTTCGCCATCGAACAATCCTCTGACAAACCCCGAAGTGGTGGAAAAGACTCTTAAAGAGGGGGGCAAAAATTTCATTCACGGGTTCCAGAACTGGCTTGAAGACGTCAACCGGCAGATGGCAGGCCAGCCTCCTGTGGGAACCGAAGATTTTCTTGTGGGAAAAGACGTCGCCGTCACACCGGGGAAGGTCGTCTACAGAAATCACCTTATCGAACTGCTGCAATATGCGCCTGCGACCGGAAGTGTCAGGGCCGAACCGATCCTGATCGTCCCGGCCTGGATCATGAAATATTATATTCTCGATCTGTCACCGCAGAACTCGCTGGTACGCTATCTCGTTGACCAGGGCTACACGGTTTTCTGTATCTCGTGGCGCAATCCTACGGCTGATGACGCCAACCTCGCCATGGATGATTATCGCCAGATGGGCGTCATGGCCGCGCTCAAGGCCATCAATGCCATCACTCCTGATCAAAAGATTCATGCCGCCGGATATTGTCTTGGGGGCACCCTGCTTTCCATCTCTGCGGCTGCCATGGCCCGGGCTGGCGACAACCGGCTGGCATCATTGACGCTGATGGCAGCCCAAACGGATTTCACCGAGCCCGGAGAACTGGCGCTTTTCATCGATCCCAGCCAGATGCATTTTCTCGAAAGCATGATGTGGAACCGGGGATATCTTTCCTCAGACCAGATGGCGGGCGCATTTCAGCTTCTGCACAGCAATGACCTCATTTGGTCGCGTCTTGTGCATGATTATCTGATGGGAGAGCGCACGCCCATGATCGACATCATGGCCTGGAATGCGGATTCGACGCGTATGCCATACCGGATGCACGCCGAATATCTGCGTCGCCTTTATCTTGATAATGAGCTTGCGGCCGGCCGCTTCATGGTCGACGGCCATCCCGCTGCGCTACAAAATATCCGCACCCCCATGTTCGTGGTTGGAACGGAGCGCGATCACGTTGCCCCATGGCGCTCCGTTTACAAGATCCACTACCTCGCCGATACAGACATTACTTTTATCCTGACAAGTGGTGGCCATAATGCCGGTATCGTCAGCGAACCCGGCCATCACGGACGGCATTTTCGCGTCGCTCGAAAACAGTCAAGCGATCCCTACCTTGGCCCCGATGAATGGGCAGCGAATGCAACACCCAAAACCGGCTCATGGTGGGAGGACTGGAACGCCTGGCTTGCCGCCCACTCCACACCAGAGAATATGCCTCCCCCGACCATGGGAGCCGCTGACAGCGGCTATCCCCCCATTGAGGACGCACCCGGCACCTATGTCTTCCAGCGTTGAGGCCCAGATGAACGAACCCTTTCTCAGAAATCATCCTTTTGACGAACTCAAGGTGGGTGATGCTGCATCGATCGTTCGCATCGTCGGGCGTGATGACATCGATCTTTTTGCCACTCTCTCCGGAGATGTAAATCCCGCGCATCTGGATGCGACCTTCGCTGCAACTGATCTTTTCGGCCACATTGTCGCCCATGGCATGTGGACTGGCGCACTGGTCTCGGCAGTACTTGGAACAAAACTACCGGGGCCAGGCACGATCTATCTCGGGCAGGACCTCAAGTTTCTCAAGCCCGTCGCACCCGGCGACACAGTGACGGTCACTGTGACCGTCAAGGAAAAGCTGCCCGACCGGCACATCGTCCTTCTGGATACTATCTGCACCAATCAGAAAAACGAGCAGGTCCTGGCTGGAACCGCCACAGTGATCGCACCGGACAAAATCATCGAATGGCCCCGGACCAGATTGCCGGATGTCTCGCTTCGCCGGCATGACCGCTATGAGGCTTTCGTCAATGAAGCCCGAAAAAGCCCTCCCGTCCGCGCAGCCATTGTCCATCCCTGCTCGCCGGAGGCCATACTTGCCGCTATTGAAGTCCGCGACGAGGGGTTGCTGGAGCCCTTGCTGATCGGGCCCGAAGCCAAAATCCGGGCAGCGGCGGATGCAGCCCAGGTCTCTCTGGATGGCATCATGATCGAGTCGGCTGAACACAGCCATGCCGCTGCCGCGCGCGCAGTTGAACTTGCGGTCGCAGGCAAGGTATCCATCCTCGTCAAAGGCAGCCTGCATACGGATGAACTTCTGGGGGCGGTGGTCCGGCCCGGCTCAGGCCTCCAGACGGAGCGACGGATCAGCCATATCTATGCGATGGATGTGCCGGCCTATCCAAAGCCGATCATCATTACCGACGCAGCCATCAATATTCAGCCGACGCTGGAGCAAAAACGCGACATTTGCCAGAACGCCATCGATCTCCTTCACAAGCTTGGCCTTGCCGAACCTCTGGTGGCCGTGCTTGCCGCGGTGGAAACCGTCAACCCCAAGATGCAGGCGACACTCGACGCCGCCGCCCTTACGGTTATGGCGGCACGCGGTCAGATCACCGGCGGCAAGGTTGATGGCCCCCTGGCTTTTGACAATGCCATCAGTCCCGATGCGGCAAAGACCAAAGGCATTGTCTCTCCGGTCGCGGGCTATGCCGATATTCTGCTGGTTCCCGATCTTGAGGCCGGAAACATGCTGGCCAAGCAACTGATCTATTTTGCGGGAGCCACCGCCGCCGGCCTCGTCCTCGGCGCCCGTGTGCCCATCGTCCTGACGAGCCGCGCAGATTCTCTGACCGCGCGAATCGCATCTGCCGCGCTTGCAAAGCTGGTATGCGGCCCCCATCCGTCTGAAGGAATCCTTGGCGCATGAACACGAACCTGTTGTTCACATTCAACGCAGGCTCATCAACGGTCAAAATCGGCCTGTTCAGCATGGATGGCGCCAGGGCCCACCGGATGGCCAGCGCCGTCATCGATTTCAGGAAGACCCCGCTTGGCTTTCGTGTCGTCAAAGA
>JAATFR010000391.1 GCA_015655095.1 Hyphomicrobiales bacterium
CTTTTCCGATAACCGGGGTCTTCTAGCATCATCGCCCGCTCCAGAAAAACCGTACCGGCAAACATACAGCCTGACGCAGGGTAGGCCTTGCATTGGGAAAAGCCGGGCTCCGGGACATTGCGCCCTCACAGTTCACAGAGTCGCAATCTGGCGATTAACAATCCCTGCTTTTCCATCGCCGCCGCGCCTGCTAGATCAGGGCCTATGAAAGTCGCCGCGCTCCACCAGTTCACGCCTCTGCCGGATTATGAGGCCCTGAGGCAACCGCTGCTCGACCTGTGCATCGCGCTTGGCCTGCACGGCACGCTCCTGCTTGCCAAGGAGGGGATCAACGGCACGGTGGCGGGCGATGATGCGGCCATTGACAGGCTGGTCGCCGAGCTGCGCCATGGCCCTCTTTTTGGCCGCCGCTTCAACAATCTGGAACTCAAGTTTTCCTCTGCGCAGGAACAGCCTTTCAGACGCATGAAAGTTCGTCTGAAAAAGGAAATTGTTACGCTGGGAGACCCGCGAACCGATCCTCTGGTCCGAGCCGGCACCTATGTCGCGGCCAGCGACTGGAATAGCCTCATCGGCCAGCCGGATGTGGTGCTGATCGATACGCGCAACCATTTCGAGGTTGAAATGGGGACTTTTGAAGGAGCGGTGGACCCAGAGATAGAGCGGTTCAGCGATTTCCGCGATTTCGTTGAAACGAATCTCGATCCCGCCCGGCACAAGCAGGTCGCCATGTTCTGCACCGGCGGTATTCGCTGCGAGAAGGCCAGCGCCTGGATGCTCTCCAGGGGCTTTGAGACGGTCTACCACCTCAAGGGCGGCATCCTGAAATATCTGGAGGAAGTGCCGCCCGAGCACAGCAAATGGACGGGCGTCTGCTTTGTCTTCGATGAGCGCGTCGCGCTTGGTCACGGGCTTGAGGAATATCGCAAGCCCGAAACCGGGGATTAGATGGTTTGAGTAAATTCAGGCCTTTTTCAGAAAACAGGTCTTCAGCACCAGCCCCTTCACCTTTTCCACGCGGCATTCGATTTCTTCCTCGTTTGCCGTGAGGTGAATGTTCTTGATGAGAGTTCCGCGCTTCAGCGTCACCGAGGTTCCCTTTACCTTGAGATCCTTGATGACGTGAACCGAATCTCCGTCAACCAGCACTGTGCCGTTGCTGTCCCTGACGTCCATGTTCTGCTTCCCGATGGCTGATAAAAGTGCCTTCCTCTACACGCTTTCACTCTCACGCACCAGACAGAGAGCACGTTTCGCCCTTACGTGAGCAGCACCACCTTCACGCAGTCCCCGTGATGCTGGTCAGCGATGGCCTGATTGATCTCGCTCAACGGGTAGGTCTTGATGAGCCTGTCGAACGGCAGCCGGCCTGCCCGATAGAGCTCGATAAGCTGGGGAATGAACACATCCGGCTCACTGTCGCCCTCGATGATGCCTTTTATGCTGTGGCCATAGGTCATCAGGGTGCCCAGGTCCCCGGGAACAGGGGTGCCGGGCGGCGCAATGCCGACGATACCGAACACCGCATGTGAGCCAAGACAGCCCATGGTCGCATTGAGCAAAGCCGGAATGCCGGTCGTATCGAAGGCGTAATCCACGCCATCGGGCAGGATCGCGCGCACCGCGGCGATGAGATCAGGGTTGGCGGCCGGATCGATCGCATGGGTGGCTCCGAGTTCCAGCGCCAGCGCGCGCCGGGCGGGATGAGGCTCCAGCACGATAATGGCGCCACAGCCCTGAATGGATGCGCCCATGACGGCGCTGAGACCTACCGCGCCGCCACCAATGATGAGGATCGATGATCCTTCCTCACACGCCAGCGAGCGCATCACGCCGCCTGCTCCGGTCTGGATGCCGCAGCCGAGCGGACCCATCAGTTCCAGCGGCACATCGTCGGGAACCTTCACGACATTGCGCTCATAGGTGAGGCAATGGCTGGCAAAGGAGGACTGGCCGAAGAAGTTGCTGGCGACCGGACCGCCCTCGTCCCGGATTGCCTTGCTCCCGTCAGGCCGCATGCCGGTATAGTTCAGCATCGGCATGGTCCGGCAATAAGCGGGCTCGCCCTTGTTGCAGCGCTCGCAGGCCCCGCAGGAACGGAAAGAAATGGCGACCCGGTCACCGGCCTTCACCCTGGTGACGTTCGCGCCAACTTTCTCCACGATGCCCGAGCCTTCATGGCCCAGCACCGCAGGCAAGGCAATGACAGCCCCTGCCTTGAACACAAGATCCGTATGACAAAGCCCGACGCCGACAATGCGCACAAGAATCTCGTCAGCCCGGGGGTCTTCGAGTTCCAGTATTTCAAGCGTGAAAGGCTGATCCGTCCCACGCGCGACGGCGGCGGTAATTTTCATTGGTTTTTCCTCCCCGGTTAATCCCCGGTTTTTGAAATGTGCAACGGATGATAGCCCGCCGCCCGCCTCATGAAAACGAATTGAATTGGATATGCGGGCATATGATCCCTTCACTGACAATATGGATATGGGCCGGAGCATCGCGTTTGCATTTATGACGCAGCGTAATCCACATGAAAGGCGCTAAAGTGCGCCTCAATCCACGGCATTGCTTTCCCTATCAGTTTTATATACATTAAAAGTTGTCTAAATGATTTTATTCACAAAAATTCATGTGAATAAGTTTTTGGGGGAAAATGATGAGCTGGAAAACTCTCCGTCTTGCAATCGGACTGGGCCTTGCTGCGACCATTGCAGGCGCTGCGCAGGCCGCGGAACCGACAAGCATCCTGAATGTCTCCTATGACGTGTCGCGTGAGCTGTTCGTCGATCTAAACCCAGTCTTTACAAAGGAATGGCAGGCAAAGACCGGCCAGGCCATCAGCGTCGAGCAGTCGCATGGCGGCTCCTCAAAACAGGCGCGGGCCATCCTTGAGGGGCTTCAGGCAGATGTCGTAACCTTCAATCAGGTAACCGACGTGCAGGTGCTGCATGACAAGGGCGATCTTGTCGCCGCCGACTGGCAGAAGAAGTTTCCCGACAACGCCTCGCCCTTCTATTCGCTGCCGGTCTTTCTGGTGCGCAAGGGTAACCCCAAGAACATCCATGACTGGAGCGATCTGGTGAGGCCGGGCGTGCAGGTGGTTTTCCCCAATCCAAAAACCTCGGGCAACGGGCGCTACACCTATCTGGCGGCCACGGCCTATGCCCTGAACAAGTTTGGCGGCGATCAGGCCAAGGCCAATCAGTTCGCCAAGGCCCTGCTCGCCAATGTGCCGGTGTTCGACACCGGCGGGCGCGCCGCGACCACGACCTTCGCCAACCGCGAAATCGGCGACGTTCTGATTACATTCGAGGCGGAAGCCTATGGGGTGGCGCAGGAATATGCCAGGGACGGCTATGAAGTGGTGACGCCGCCGGTGAGCCTGCTTGCCGAATTTCCCGTCGCGGTGGTGGACAAGGTTGTCGACCAACGCGGTTCGCGCGCCATTGCCACGGCCTATCTGAACTTTCTCTATTCGCCGGATGCGCAAGCCATCATCGCCAAACATTTTTACCGGATCGAGGACAAGGCGATCGCGGCGAAGGCTGGCCAGAAATTTCCTCCCGTCAAGCTGATCACGGTCAGTGATGTTTTCGGCGGCTGGGACAAGGTCAACAAGGATTATCTGAAATCGGGTGGTTATCTTGATCAGGTCTTCACCGGCCAATAAAAGACCAGCGGGTTTTACTGGAACTGCAAGAACGGTCGTGCCAGACATGGCGCGACCGTTTTTCATGGAATATCCGGCACGCCAAATATGTTGAAGGCCCAAAAAAATGCCCTGCCCGGCTTTAGGCTGACCCTGAGCTGCACCGGCGCCTATGTCACGCTGATCGTGCTGTTGCCGATTGCCGCCCTGCTGCTGAAAACGGCCAGCCTGAGCCTTGATGATTTTCTGGCCATCATTACCGCGCCGCGCGCGCTGGCATCCTATCGCGTGACGCTGGGCGCGGCCGCCTGGGCAACCGCCATCAATGCGGTGCTGGGCCTTCTGCTGGCGTGGATTCTCTCGCGCTATGAATTTCCCGGACGGCGCTTGCTCGATGCCGTCATCGAACTTCCTTTCGCTCTGCCGACCGCTGTCGCCGGCATCGCGCTCGTCACGCTTTTCGCCCGCAATGGCTGGGTTGGCCAGTATCTCGATCCATTGGGCATCAAGATCGTCTACACGCAGGCGGGTATCGTCGTGGCTATGACGTTCACCAGCCTGCCGTTCGTGGTGCGCACCGTGCAGCCGGTGCTGGCGGACCTCGATCCGGAACTTGAGGAAGCCGGTTTCCTGCTTGGTGGCAATGGGCGGCAGGTCTTTACCCGTGTGCTCTTTCCCACTCTCTTTCCGGCCTTCCTCGCGGGTTGTTCGCTCTCCTTCGCCCGCAGCCTTGGAGAATTCGGTGCTGTCATTTTCATCGCAGGCAATCTGCCGATGAAAACCGAGATCACGGCGCTTCTGGTCTTCATCCGGCTTGAGGAGTTCGACTATCCCGCCGCTGCCGCCTACGCCACCGTGCTCCTGATCATCTCATTCGTGCTTCTTCTCATCACCAATGCCATCCAGTAATGGCATCTGCGCTACATGAGGGCCGAATGATCATATCTGACCGTCCACATCGGGTGGGCTCCCGCCCCTGGATCAAATGGCCGCTGATCGTGACAGGTGGCGTGCTGGCCCTTCTCATCATCGGCCTGCCCATCGTGCTCATCTTCACCAGCGCCTTCTCGATGGGCGTCGACGCCTATCTTGAAAAAATCATGGAGCCGGACACGCTGAAGTCCGTCTGGCTTACCCTGCTGACGGCCATGATCGTGCTGCCGGTCAATATCGTCTTCGGGCTTTGCGCCGCATGGGTGATCACGCGCTTTGAGTTTCCCGGCAGACAGGCGCTCATATCCGTGATCGAACTGCCTTTTTCCATTTCGCCCATCGTCGTCGGCGTGGCCTATCTTTTTCTTTATGGCATGCAGGGTTTCTGGGGCCCTTTTCTCAATGCGCATGGTCTTCAGGTCATGTTCGCCACCCCGGCCATTATTCTTGTCAGCCTGTTTGTCACCACGCCCTTTGTCGCCCACGAATTGATCCAGCATATGCAGACCCAGGGGAGCGATGACGAGGAGGCGGCCATGTCACTGGGCGCAAACGGCCTTCAGATGTTTCTCCGCGTCACGCTTCCAAATATCAGATGGTCGCTGCTCTATGGCGTGATCTTGTGCAACGCGCGCGCCATGGGCGAGTTCGGCGCCGTCTCCGTGGTCTCCGGATCCATCCGTGGACAGACCAATACCCTGCCCTTGCAGGTCGAGCTTCTGTTCAATGATTACAATGTCGTGGGGGCATTTGCCGCTTCCACGCTTCTCGCCAGCATCGCGCTTATCACGCTGGTGGCGAAATGGCTGGTCGAGCGTTATGGCCACAACTTGGGCTAGCTGGCAGCCGGGTCGCATCCCGATATGAAAGATTAACCTCTCCCCGTCATTATCGGCCCAATGTTTTGCATATTTTCTCAGGGCTGGAGGTTTCCTGGCCGGTCGGCGTTTTCCTTTTCAGCAGAAAAATGGGCGGGGGTTTGCTGCCATAGTCTGCGGATTGCGCCTTCCAGATGTATGTCCTTTTTTCTGGGCCGCCTCGGATTGCTTCTCTACAGAACGCTCTGGAGAGCCGATCTTGGACGCATGACGCGTCAGATCGTCGATTTTCTGTCGGAATCCGAAGAAAGAGCGCAAGAGATCGCGCTTGATGCGTTCAGCGCGGACACCCGTTTCTGGTGTGACTATGCGCTGCTTGCCTATGGAAACCCGATCGCAACCCGGCAGCGTCTCTCTTCCATCAAGTGCGATCATGCCGGGATCGATATTTTCTTTCGTGATCTCAAAGGCCCGGTTGTTATTCTCGGAGTTCACATGGGATCCTTCATGTCCGCGGGCGTTAAATTGGCCGGGCTTCTGGGCCCTGAACTCAGCCTGGCTTTGCTTCGACGGCTGGATGAATCGGACATGGAAAGACTGGCGTTCCGTCATATGGCGAAGCACACGGGCAGCTTTACCGTGCTGCGCCATCGCGAACGCTCATCGGCGGTGAAGGTGCTTTCGATCTTGCGGCGCGGCGGCGCTCTTCTGACCCCCATCGACCTGCCGCCCCATTTTGGCGTCAGCACCCAGGCGGACCTGTTCGGACACAGGGTCCATTTTTCGTCCGGACCGGTCAAACTTGCCGTCGCGACTTCCGCTACCCTTGTCATGTGCGCTCTTTTTCGCACTGAAAAAGGCTGTGAAACATTGCATTTCCGGGTGCCCCTTTCCTGCGCTCCTCTGCCGGGAGAAACCCGCGGCGAAGCTGTTGAACGGCTGATGAAGATTGTCGCCGCAGAGGTTGAGAAATACATCCGCGCACAGCCCGGCGAGTGGCTGATGTGGCGATTGCTCCCGGCCTATTTTACCCCAAAGCCCTGAGCGCTCCCATCATCAGGCACCGGGGGAAACCGAAGGGGCGGGCATGGAGATCACCCGGTCCGCCGACTTTATCATCTCCGGGCGATGAGCCACGCCAATACGGGTGATCTGCATGGACTGGAGCATTTGTGAAATCTTTCGCTCGCTTGCCAGATCCAGATTGGCCGTGCCCTCATCCAGAAACAGAATGGCCGGGCGCCGGTAAAGCGCGCGCGCAATCAGCAGGCGCTGCCGCTGCCCTCCCGAGAGCATTGTGCCCATATCACCGATCAGGGATTCATAAGCCATTGGCATCTGCATGATCTCCTCATGCACATTTGCGGCCTTCGCACACTCACTGATCCATCCGAAATCCATTTTATTGTCGAAGCAGGCGATATTTTGGGCGATGGAGCCACTCATCAAATGGTCTTCCTGCATGACAGCTGCGACATTGGCGCGATAATTCGCCAACCCATATTGTCCAAGCGGCATATCGTCGATCAGGATCGTCCCCTCAACCGGGGGCAATAGCCCCATCATCACTTTCAGCAAACTTGTCTTGCCACAGCCGGAGGGTCCGGCAAAAACGACATATTCCCCGGTCACGATTTTGAGATTCATATTGATAAAGATGAAAGGATCGCTCTCCGAATAACGAAAACTGCAACCCTTCAATTCGATTTTTCCCTTCATTGTCCGTCCGTAGACGGGCAAATCGCGTGGGGATAATTCTGGTTCCGCGAGCGCAATATCAGAAAGCCTGTTGAGATGGAGAGACAGAAGATAATACTGGGTCCCGGCTTCGATCAGATTGCGCGACTTTTCGGAGAACTGCCCCTTGTAGGCCATGAATGCCGATAGCATGCCGATGGTGAAGCTGTCCGTGAGGATCAGCAGTGCCGAGAAATAAACCACAAGAATATTTTCCAGCCCGGACAGAAGCGCATTTATCGTCTGGAAGGATATGCCAAGTACCGTTGAGCGCGCCCCGGCATTGATCTGCCGGGCGTAGGCATTTTCCCACAATGCCTGGCGTTCGGCCTCTCGTGAAAATATCTTGATGGTCTGGATGCTGCGTATCGTCTCCATGAAGATTGTGGATTGTCTGGCCGATTGCACAAGTTCTGTCTCATTCAGTCGACGGAACGGAATGAACAAGACAAGACGCAATAAAGCATAAAGCATGACGGATGCGAGAACGATAGCGGCCAGTTTCAGGTCATAGAAAAGCATGGCGCAAAGCGTGGACAGGACCAGAAGGACATCGGCAAAAGAGGCGATGATCACCGTTGTCATGGTCTGGCGGATCGGCTCAAGAGAACTGAAGCGGGAAATGATATCGCCCAGATTCAGGCGTTCGAAGTAGGAAAGCGGCAGATATAACAGGTGGCGGAACAGATTGGTCGACATCTGGAAACTGAGCCGGTTGCCGATGTGTAAAATCACATAATCGCGCAGGGCGCTGGCGAGCACACTGATGATAATGAGACCTGAAAATGCGAATGCAAGCACCAGCAGCAGATCGCCGTCGCGTTTTATAATGGCCTCATCAATGACAAGCTGGGCATAAAACGGGCTGAGAAGTCCCAGACATTGCAATGCCAGCGTGTAGATGGCCCCGATGGCCAGAGCCTTTCCCATGCCGGACGATCTGCTCCATAGCGATGTCAGATCGAGTCTGTTTCGTTCGCGCTGTGGCGCGAACGTCGTTGCCGGGGCGAACTCCACTGCGATGCCGATAAAATGTCTGGCGACCTCGCTTTGTCTGTAGCGACGCATGCCGATGGCGGGGTTGTTGATATAAATCCATCTTGAGGTCACTCGTGTCATGACAACAAAATGGTTCATATCCCAATGCAGGATCGCGGGGGTGGAAAGTTTTTTCAGATCCTCAGGTTCAAGCCGCAAGGAACGCGACATCAGTTCAAGCGCCTGGGCATGACGGAGCATTTCAGTCAGCTTCATGCCAGTCATGGATGTTGAGAAACGTCGGCGCAATGACATCAGATCCAGATCGTGGCCATAAAAATTTGCCACCATGGCAAGGCAGGCAAGGCCGTATTCGGCAGCCTCGGTCTGATAAATCATCCCTACCCGTCTATGCTGGAAAAAATCAAAATTCTTGAACAGAATGGTCATTCAGATCATGCGGCCTTTCAGGCTGTAGAAAGGATCAAGGATCCATTCATAAAGCGGCCTGCGATCCACAATGATATCGGCGCTCAACGAAGTGCCTGGATGAAGAGGATGCCTTGCGCCATTGGCATTCACATGCTGGTGATCAAGGCTGACCCTGACTCTGTAACAGGGAAGATCATTCGTCACGATTCCATTTATTTCAGACGGGGTGAGAATTGAATCAGACACCTTGCTTATGTATCCGATGAAAGAGCCGTATTTCTGGAATGGGTACGGATCATAGAAAAGACGCACCTTTTGACCGACCTTGACAAAGGCAAATAGCCCGGCTCGGCACATAAAGTTCAGCGCGAAGTTTGGCGGGATCGGGAACGAGGGACAGGAGCGGTATATGCTGGTTGATGATTGCCCCTGCGGTCACTTGAAGGAAGGAAACCCGGCCAGAAACCGGCGCACGGATGGCAATCTCCTTATTTGCTTCCATTTCTATGATCCGCTGACGAATTTCCTCGATGGAGATATTTAACTGGGCTGTCTGGTCCTGAATAAGGCCGATTGATCGGGCAGCCTCAAAGGCATTGCGGGCGAGATTTATCTTTTTTTTGCGGAATGCTCCGTCTCAAGTTCCGTGAGGTGCTTTTCATGAACGATGACCTGCTGTTGCAGACGCCGCAGGCCAGCCAGCGTCGCGTGACCCTTGTCCACCAGTACCCTTACGGCATCATGCTTTTCGCGCGTCAACGCCAGGATATGGCGTTGTTGACTCATCTGCTCTTCGAGAGCGCGAACTTCGTTGGTCATCTTTTCGGCCATATCATGGTGATGATCGATATGCATCACCATCAGCCTTGCCAGATGGTCTATCCTTTCAAAGTGAAAGTCCTCCTGGCGTCGCAAAGCCTTCATCTCATCTTCGCTGGCGTCTCCGGCAGCAACGGTCGGATACCGTTTACTTTCAATCGTGAAGAGTAAATCTCCCTTGGCGACGAGCATGCCTTCGGCAAGGGGGATGCCGTGACAACGCCTGACCTGGGGGCATATATCTTGGCTATTCCGCCTTCCGGGCTCAGATAGCCCGTCACTCTTTCCCGGCGCGTGAAAGTACCAAAGGCAAGAACGAGCCCGAGGACCACCATGAAAAACGAAAATAGAAGAGCCCCGGCCCAGGCGCCCAATGGCGCCATCACAATCACTTCGCCGTGGACCCTGCGCCGCCCGACGATAACTTCCTGGCGGAAGAGAGATTCATCCATTGGTTTAACCCCTGCCATGGAAAACCGCCCATGGCAGACCTGTCTAACCGTATTTGCTTCTTTTTTGATTAATAGAGTGCGAAGCGCCTGACCTCTCTGGACGGCTCAGGCAAACTGGAAGCGTGGGCGCACAATGACGCAGCCGAGCAGCAATGCGCCGAGGCTGGGAAACCACAGGCAACTCATGCCCAGCCAGCCATAAACGAGTGTGCCTGTAATCGCGCCTGAGCAAAGCGAGAGCCATAGCAGGAGATGCGATACCCATCCCCAGCGCGCGCCTCCGACAAGCGCAAGGGCAAGACGTTGTCCCACCTTCACCACGGCGCCTGTCATATAGGTGAGGCCGACGCTTGTATCGCCCTCTTTGAAGAAAACCGCGTTCTCCACACCCATTGCCAGTACCATCGCCGGAATGGAAACAAAGGAGAAAACCGTGCCATGGCATATTGCGGCAATGGCCAGAAGGGCCGCTTCAATGAACAAGACGCGTCTCTGGCGCGTTGGCCCGCCAAAATGGGCAATCAGCGCGCCAAGGCCCGAGCCAATGATAAAAAGCACAATCAGCCCCGCTACCCGGCTTGCAATGTACCAGTGGCCAAGCGCGACATAGGTGCTCAGACGGGTCGAATTGCCGCTCATGAAGGACACGAAAAGGCCATTTAACTCGATAAAACCCACTGCATCGACATAACCCGCAACTGCGGCCAGTGTTGCCGCCAGAGCGACGTGGTTCCGGCTGAAGTCCTTCACAAGCAACCCCATCTCTAATCGGTATTCAATTTACCTCCTTCAGTCCGGGAGCAAGGCGAGTGGCAGAAACCGGGAGGCAATACCGGTTTACAACTTCAATATTCGTTTTGCGATAATGTTCTTCTGGATTTCGTTCGAGCCGCCATAAATTGACTGGGCTCGCGC
>JAATFR010000084.1 GCA_015655095.1 Hyphomicrobiales bacterium
GGCCGCTTTCGCGGCCCTTTGTCCTTAGATGAAGAAAAGCATATTGGTTTTCATGTCCTCAGCGCGCGCCTTGCGCTCCGCTGGAGTCGCCAAAGGGCGGGGACCATTGTTACGGCCGATTACCTGCAGGTCGGTTATGACCAGATCGCCCTTTGCATTCAGAATAGCCTCATAGCCGATATGGCGGCCGTTAATCCAAACTCCGTGACGCACAATGCCGTCGCGCAGGTTGGCATAGGGATCATCAAGCCCATCGATGTCGAGCCTGAAATCAGCGCGGATAGCAGCGAGCAAGCCGGCCCGGAACTCAGACTTCGTTGCGGCCTTGAAATGAGCATGTGCGTAGGACGTAGTCATTGTCTTTATCTCCTGCCTAACACTTTCCGGCGAGGCGCCCGGATCAGCTTGTTTGCTGATGACGTTAATATGCCGCATATTGCGGTATATTGCAATGGAGAAATGCAGGAGATGCGGTTATTTTTGGGGCGCCCTATGCCTCTTGCCGTTAAGCATCCAGGCATTGGCGCGCTTGCCCCATCCCTCCGGCTTCGGCTGGCTGGCGGCTGTCGCCAGTGCGGCTTTTGTATTCGGGTGGCTTGGCCGACCGCGCTTCGCCCGGCGCTGCCTGTCGATCGCCTCTGGCGATCTTGCCGCCTCTCTGCCCCTGGCCGACACCTCTGGCGTCAATTTCTCAGTTATCAGCAGTTTATAAAGACGCTGCGTGCCGGCGTTGTTGTTGATGTCCACGCCAAGCGTGACCCGCCATTTCCAGACCGTCGTCTCCGAAACACCGAACCACCATGCAATCGCTGCGACGCTCTCGGTGCGTACGGCGCGGATAAGGTCACCATAGAGGATGAGGCTGTGACGGCCAGCCTTCTTTCGGCGTGGCCACGGGATCGGCCCGGTTGACCACCCGCCAACCTCGACGTCGCCATAGACTTCGTCATGCAAAATGTCGGAGGGCTGTGGCGGCAGATAGAGGCCACCGATCAATATCGGCTTGGATTTGGGCATGGCTCACGCGAGGATCTGGCGGCCTGGGCAGGCACGCGTTGATTTCTTGATTTTCTTCAGATCCACGCCCGAAGGCGACAAGAGCAAAATATTAGGTCAACGGCGAAAAGCAAGCGGGCGGCGATTTTATGAGCCTGCAATTCACCGCAATCAACCGAATACACCGAGATAGTTGAGGATCGGCATGGCGGCGCCAACCACCGACACAAGAATGACGATCGCGATGAGGGCGACGAACACGACATCTTTCGGATCAAGCTTCATCGGCCTGACGATCCCATAAACCTGTAATCCTCTCGCTTGTGTGCGTAGCAGCGCCATTCGGTTTTCCCAGCGCCGAGGTCGTAGCCAAGCCCGCCCCACGCCTT
Organism: Hyphomicrobiales bacterium; assembly: GCA_015655095.1. Taxonomy (GTDB): domain Bacteria; phylum Pseudomonadota; class Alphaproteobacteria; order Parvibaculales; family Parvibaculaceae; genus JAATFR01. The sequence goes on from JAATFR010000084.1 coordinate 1,386, forward strand.
GCAGCCCGGATATTCGCAGTAATGCTCGAATAGGACCGGAGCCGTGGTCAGGGCCGCCTTTGCGTCGTCGCTCATCTAGTTTCCTATCTCGATGGCTGCGTTCATCGACTTGTTTATCACCTTCCTTATTTCACCCAGATATTTATGAGATTCGATGATCTCCTCCCGGGTCAGGTCGTCTTCGGCAGGCACCATGCCGGCGAGCGTTTTCAGGTCTCTTTCGATATTATCCATGACGGTCGCGCAAAAGCCGCGAGGGTTTTCGGACATAATAGCGAGGCGCATCATCACCTGGGCCGTCATCATCGATGTCACGCGCTGTTCGGCGCGCGTGTCGCGGAGCAGGTCCAGCAGGCCTGTCATCATTTCCTTGTCGCTCATTTCCTTCATCAGATTAATTCCCCCTGCGCCTGTGCGCTTTCGACCGGTAGCAGCAGCATCCCGTCATCCGGCAATGGCCGCTGTAGGTGCTTTGCCTCTTCCCATGGCGCTGTGAGCCAAAGCTCGATCTCGTCGGCTGACGTCAGGATGACCGGCATTGCCTTGGGATGGATCGGCGCCACAATGCCGTTCGGCGGGCAGGTCAGAAAGCCGAAGAGCTGATGTGCGCCGACCCTCGGGTTCTTGATCGACCCGCGCGTGCCCTTCCACTCCGTCCATATGCCGGCGAAAAATGCCAGAGGCTTGGCGTCATCGAGTGCGAACCATCGCTTGGTCTTGCGCGGCTTTGTGTCTTCCCATTCGCAAAATTCAGTCCATGGCACGAGACAGCGATGGTGCGGCCCAAGCCAGCGCCGCCAATGCGACGAGGCGACATTGCGGATGTTGGTGATGCCGGTATCCGGCTTGACGGAGGCAATGCCGGTCGGCGATGGCATTCCCCAGTGCAGCATCGCCAGTTCGCGGCCGGCCGGGGTATTGCGGACCACAGGGCCGAGCTTGTCCGGGTAAACCTCCAGCGACGGCTCCAGATTGCCGATGCTGTCGATCATGGCCCTGGTGATATCGCGGATCGCCTCCTGATTGCTGGTCACGCGGTACAGATTGCACATGCCATTCTCCGCCGGCAGCCATTGA
>JAATFR010000329.1 GCA_015655095.1 Hyphomicrobiales bacterium
CAGGAGCCCATCGAGATGACGTAACGCGGCTCCGGCATCTGGTCGTAGACCTTGCGCAAAGCCGGAGCCATTTTGTTGGTCAGCGTGCCGGCGACGATCATGACGTCGGACTGCCGGGGAGACGCGCGCGGCGCAAAACCGAAACGCTCGGCGTCATAGCGCGGCATCGACATCTGCATCATTTCGACGGCGCAGCAGGCAAGACCGAAGGTCATCCACATCAGCGAGCCGGTGCGCGCCCAGGTAACCAGGCTGTCCACAGAAGTGACCAGAAAGCCCTTGTCGGACAACTGGTCCGAGATCTGTCGGAAATAGGTGTCGTCCGCTCCTGCGGGAGCGCCGGTACGCGGGTCGATGATGCCGCGCGGCGCCTGTGTCACCACAGTTCCGCCGCTCTGAGCTTCGCTTACTCCCATTCGAGCGCACCCTTCTTCCATTCATAGGTGAAGCCGATGGTCAGCACCGCCAGGAAAACGATCATGGACCAGAAGCCGAACATGCCCACATGCCCGAGCGAAATCGCCCATGGGAACAGGAACGCGACCTCGAGGTCGAAGATGATGAACAGGATGGCGACCAGGTAATATTTGACGTCGAATTTCATACGGGCGTCATCGAAAGCGTTGAATCCGCATTCATAAGCCGACAGCTTTTCCGGGTCCGGCTTGGAGGGAGCCACCACGAATGGCGCTATAAGCAGCGCCAGACCGATCACCATCGACAAACCGATGAAGATCAGGATCGGCAGGTACTCGTGCAGAAGATCTTCCATCGCCAACCTCTCGACCTCGTTTCGCGGGGCCTTCTATCAGACCGAACGAGCGCCGTCACGTGACAGAGTTAAATCCCGGTTTTAGCATACCCAACCGCAACATGGTGTGGGAACCACCCCGAGACGGCGCCAGTATAACCCTGCCAGCCATAAGTTTTAAAGACCCTATTGCACTGCCGCAGAGTTATAAATTGCTGATTTTGTTGAGAAAAGCTCGCAACTAGCCCTCAATCTCAAGCCAGCAGGCTACACGCTGCAAGCTGCCGCCCCCGGCATCCGGGCAGCATAGCGAAAAGATGAAATATGGAGATTATGGCGGGAGTGACGGGGCTCGAACCCGAGACCTCCGGCGTGACAGGCCGGCGCTCTAACCAACTGAGCTACACCCCCAAAGAGGCGCTGACGCCTTCAAGGTGGCCGGTTGATACGGCACACTCATGGGTGTGTCAAGCGACAGACCGACAGCGGGTACGAGGATAATTTATCCCTCCCAGAAGAACCTGGGTTGGGATGTTATCCAGGCAGAAATTCAACAGCGTGGAGCGGGCAGACGCAATCACGCCAACGGCTCCCGTCCCGCCTCATGATCCTGAGCGCCTTAAATAAGCTGATATCGGCGAAAACGGTCAAAATCTTCCCTGTTTCTCCCATCAGCCCTCGCCTTGTGAAGCAAAGAATCACTGCAAGAGTATAAGGCCTGATTGTCTGTTCATGCGATTCGATCTGTCGGAAATCCTGCATGAATTGCCAAACGCCAAAAGAAAGAAGCACCAGAGACAACCCTGCCTTTCCCCTGCCGGGACCGTCACGCGCGGGGTATTTTTATCGGCCTGACATATTTTTTTTGATCCGTAAGGGGATCGAATATTTCAACAAAGCCTTTGTTTTCAGGTGTTTTACCACTTCCAGACCCCGATCATGGCTCGAACATGCGCTGATCCACTTCAAAAACACCCGTTTTCCCTGCCTTTTCATATCGGGGCGGGGCCTTTTCAAAAATGCTTCCGAATAGAACTCCTATTGACTCCAAGGGCTGGCAACGCTCGAAGTTGTTCGGTACTACTCATGTTCTGCCAACCAATGGGGGGACGACTCTTATGGCACTCAAGAAGACGCCTGCTAAGCCTGCCACCGCCGCGAAAAAGCCAGCCGCGAAAACTCCGGCTGCCAAAAAGCCGGTAGCTGCTGCGGCGAAGAAACCCGTCGCTGCCAAGAAGGCGGCTTCCGCTGCAAAGCCTGCGGCCAAGCCGGCTGCAACAGCAAAGAAGATCGCCATTCCTGCAAAGGCTGGTGCGAAGGCTGGTCCGGTCACCATTACGCTGAAGCAGATTGCCGCCGCGCTGGCTGAAGGGCATGAACTGCCCAAGAAGCAGACGGAGACCGTGCTCAACGATCTCGTTGCGCTCACCGTCAAGCACCTCAAGAAGGGTGACAAGGTCCGCTTCACCGGCATCGGCATCCTTCAGGTCCGGGCCCGCGCGGCACGGATGGGCCGCAACACCGCCACGGGGGAAGCGATCAAGATCAAGGCCAGCAAGAAGATTGCCTTCCGTGCAGCCAAGGAGCTGAAGGAAGCGATCTGATCCGGCCAGGTGATGATTGCGGGATAATTTTCGTTCCGGTCATCGGGCGAAAACGAATGAACACGGCGCGCAGGGATCATCTCCCTCGCCCGTGTTTTTTGTTTGAGCCGCTGCATTGATTTCATGCGCCCTGACGGCTGGAACCCTCAGACGATGGAAACCGTTATGAGCGGATTGAGTTGGAGAGGAATCAGCGGGAAAGGATGTTATCCTCTGCCGCATATCCATTCATTTCAGGGAGGGAGAATGGAGATCATGAGACCTGGTAATCGATGGAAATATTCCATTCTTCTTGCGCTTTTGGCCGCACTCTTCAATCCGCCAACGGTTCGCGCCGCCACGCTTGACGGCGTGCAGATGCCCGACAAGCTGGAGGTCGAGGGCACCAGCCTGACGCTCAACGGCATGGGTTTGCGTACCTATTCATGGCTTGGCATAAAAATTTATGTTGTGGGTCTCTATCTGGAAACCCCGTCGCATGACGCAAACGCCATCCTCAAATCGCCGGAAAAGAAAGCGCTGGTCATCCATTTCCTGCGCGACATCACCCAGAGTCAGACACGCAACGCCTGGAAAGAGGGCTTCGATAATAATTGTCTTGAACCCTGTCATATCGATCAGGGTGAACTAAATGCTTTCTATGCCAACGTGACAAGACTCAATAAAGGCGATACCAGCACCCTGATTTTCACGCCTGATGTGGGGGTGGAGGCGGAAACGAATGGCAAGCGCGTGGATTCCACAAAGAATTCCGATCTCGTCTACGCCATGCTCGCCACCTTCATCGGTCCCAAGCCTCCGACAAAAGACGTTAAGCTCGGCCTGCTTGGCAAGGCGGAGTAAGTCTTGGTTCCGGGTCGGATGGCGCCTAAATTTCCAGAATGATGGAACCTGTGGCCTCATCTGGCCGTTTCTGGGGAACAAACCAGAAAGAGGAGGTCGCCGTGGGAAAAGGCATTCTGTTATGGCTGATCGGTATCCCGATCCCCATCATCATTCTTCTGCTGATTTTCTTCCACTAACGTCAGAAGGGCCGGTGAGCGATCTCACCGGCCCTGATTGCTTCACGCCTTCGCGCTGGTCGGGATCTTGTTGAACGGCACGTCCTTGTCGACCCTGATATCCGCGGGCAGCCCCAGAACCCGCTCTGCAATGATATTGCGCAGGATTTCGTCCGTTCCCCCCTCGATTCGGGTCGCGGGCGAGCGCAGCAGCATCGCCTGAAAACGGGCCGCGGCGGCAGCCTGATCCGGGTTCACCAGAGCGCCCGCCTGCCCTTGCAGATCAAGCGCAAAGGTTGCGATTTCCTGCATGGTCGCGCCTGCAACCAGCTTGCCGATGGAGTTTTCAGGTCCCGGCATCTCACCGCGAGACAGTGCCGAGATGGAGCGGAAAGCCGTATATTTGAGCCCGCTCGTCTTCACCGCCCAGCTTGCCAGCCGGGAGCGAACGTTCCTGTCATTGATGGCGGGCCCATCGGGCGTTTCGAGTGTCGCCACGAAATCCAGCAGGTCCGGAAAGCCCGTCGGCATACCTGAGCCGATCGACAGGCGCTCATTCATCAGCGTGGTCAGCGACACCGACCAACCCTCGCCCACCTTGCCGAGCCGCTGGCTGTCGGGGACGCGGACATCGGTGAAATAGACCTCGTTGAAGCCCGACTGGCCGTTGACCTGCTTGATCGGCCGAACTTCGATGCCGGGCGTATGCATGTCCAGAAAGAACATGGTCAGGCCCTTGTGCTTGGGCACATTGGGATCAGTCCGGGTGATCACGATGCCATAGTCAGAATAGTGCGCGCCGCTGGTCCATATCTTCTGGCCATTGATGACACAGTCATCCCCGTCCTTTTCCGCCTTGGTGCGAAGACCGGCAAGATCGGAGCCGCCGGCGGGTTCGGAAAAGAGCTGGCACCAGATATGTTCACCGGCCGCCAGTGGCGGCAGATAGGCGCGCTTCTGCTCCTCGCTGGCATAGGTCATCATGGTTGGGCCGCACATGCCATGGCCGATGATAAACAGGCTCGAAAGCGCGGCATAGATGCCCTCCTCCTGCTGCCAGATCACCCTTTCGATGGGGGTTGCGCCGCGCCCGCCATATTCTTTAGGCCAGTGCAGGCAGGCCCAGCCCGCATCGAATTTCTTCTTCTGCCAGGCTTTCGAGGCCACGCCCACATCCACGCCCTTGAGAGCGGTGTGGCCGAAGCCCGAGTTCTTCAGCTCCGCCGCATATTCCTTCGGCGCATTGGCGTCGAGCCAGGCGCGGACCTCTTTGCGGAAGACGGCTTCTTCGGGGGTATCGTCGAAATTCATTTTTCCAGTCCTTCAGTCCGGGGTCAGGCCGCGTTGCGCTTGGCAAGCCGGTCGATCAGCGTGTCTTCCCACTGGGAAAGGCTGCCGAGCGTGAGCGCCAGCAGGTTCGAGCGCCGGTAATAAAGGTGGCAGTCGAATTCCCAGGTGAAGCCCATGCCGCCATGGACCTGAATGTTGTTTTTCGAGCAGTGTTGATAGGCCTGCGTGGCGCTGACCCGGGCGGTGGCGGCCGCCTGCGGCAGTTCCCCCGCTTCGGTGGAGAGCGCCCATGCCCCATAATAGCAGTTGGAGCGGGCCAGCGTGGCCGAGACATACATATCCGCCAGAATATGCTTTATCGCCTGAAACGACCCGATCGGACGCCCGAAGGCCATACGGCCCAGCGCATAGTCCCGCGCCATCTCAAGCGCCCTGTCGGCGCCCCCCAGTTGCTCGAACGCCGTCAGCACGGCGGCCCGGTCGAGCACACGCTCGATGATCTCCTCGCCCGCGCCCTCAGCGCCCAGAAGTTCAGCGGCGGCGCTCGTGAATTCGATCTTCGCCTGGCTGCGGGTCGGATCGATCGTTTCCAGCACGGTGCGGGCGATGCCCGGCGCGTCCAGTTCGACAATGTAGAGCGAGAGGCCCTTGCCCGCCTTTACCGCAACAATGGCGATATCCGCGACGTCGCCATCCAGCACCGGCAGCTTCACGCCGGAAAGCTTGCCGCCCGAAACGCTGGTATGGACGTTGCGCGCCGAGGCATTGCCCACGCCCTCGGCATAGGCGAAAGCGCCGATCATCTCGCCTGCGGCGATCCGGGGCAGATATTTCTGTTTTTGCGCCTCGGAGCCGGCAGCCAGCAGAAATTCCGCCGTCAGATAGACGGTCGAGGAAAACGGCACGGCGGCGACGGAACGGCCCAGCTCCTCCGCGATCACGCAGAGTTCCAGATAACCCGCGCCAAGCCCGCCATATTCTTCCGGGATCACCGTTCCGAGGAAGCCCATCTCGGCCAGCCCCTTCCAGAGTTCCCGGTCGAACGGCTCCGGCGTCTCCAGAATACGGCGGACGGCCTTTGACGATGATTTGTTCTCAAGGAAGCGGCGGGCCTGATCCTTGAGTTGTTTCTGATCTTCGGAAAAGTCGAAGTTCATGGCTCCCTCAATCTGTTGATTTTGCTTGTTGGGAGCGACATTGGGTTGCCCGCCGGGCTTCGTCAACCGGTCTGCCGGTGGGTCAGCCGAAGGCCTTGACGACGTTGCGTCAGCATCCGGCGTGACAACCGGCCACCGGCCATGCCGGATTCAAGGCTTCATGAAAACATCAGAATCCGTTTCCGGCTCAGCCGGGGATGATCGCATCCACGGCCTTTTTGAAGCGGTCGGAATCCGGCTTGGTCAGGCTTGAAAACCAGTTCGCCAGATGGCCGTCCGTACCAATCAGATATTTATAGAAATTCCAGCGGGGTCGGGACAGGAAACCACCTTCCTCGGCCACCCATTTGAACAGGGGATGGGCGTCCGCGCCCTTCACGTGCTGCTTGCCTGCCATGGGGAAGCCGACGCCATAATTGATCTCGCAAAAGCTGGCGATGTCATCGGCGCTACCCGGCTCCTGCCCGGCGAAATCGTTGGAGGGAACCCCAAGAACGACCAGCCCATCGTCCTTGTGCGCCTCCAAAAGCGCCTGTAGGCCCGCATATTGCGGGGTAAAGCCGCATTTCGAGGCGGTATTGACCAGCAGGATCGGCCGTCCGCGGAATTCCGCGAGAGAAAGCGGCTTGCCGGCAAGGCCCGGAAGTTCAAAATCATAGATCGTCGCCATATCGCCCCTCCCTTATGTTTTAACACTATAAAGGCGGAAAAAATAAA
>JAATFR010000212.1 GCA_015655095.1 Hyphomicrobiales bacterium
CCATATTTATTGATGTAATTTCTTAGGGTTCTGCGCACAATTTTGCCGTTGGCCGTGCGCGGCAGGCTCTCCACGAAAACGACCTCGCGTGGCCGTTTGTAGGCGGCAAGGGTCTGCGCGGCGTGATCGAGTATATCCGCCTTGTCAGCCGCCACCCCCTCGCGCGCCACGATGAAGGCGGCGATGACGCTCACATCCTCGCGGACATGAAGTTCGGTGACGGCGACCTCGGCGACGGCGGGGTGGCTCGCGAGCGCCGCCTCGACCTCGGCGGGCGAGACGCGATAGCCCATGGCGTTCATCACATCGTCGGCCCGGCCGTGATACCAGAGATAGCCGTCGGCATCGAATTCGGCCAGATCACCACCGACGAACCAGTCGCCGCGATAGACCTGAGCGTCTTCGTCCGGTCGCTTCCAGTAGCCGAGCATCAGGCCGGGGTCTGAACGGTGGATGGCGAGAAGGCCGGTTTCGCCTTGGGGCAGGGGCTCTGTACCGCTTTCGACCGGCAGCACGGCGATGGAGCGTCCCGGCTGTGGCCTGCCCGGACTACCGGGACGGATTTCCATGCCGGGGCTGGTCGCAACATAGGTTGAGCATTCGCTCATGCCCAGCGCCTCGTAAAGGTTCTTGCCCGTTGCTGCGCTCCAGTGATCGAGCAGGGCCGGGGAAAGCGCCTCGCCCGCGGTGAGGCCGTGGCGCAGCCGCGTCAGATCATGACTGTCGAGATCACAATATTTGAGGATCTGGCGATAGAGCGTCGGCACGGCGGCGAACAGCGTCGCGCCAGTCCGCTCCAGCAAAACGGGCCAGACCTCGATATTCTTTTCCCCGGTGTAGAGCACCGTGGTCGCACCACTGGCCCATGGGTCGGTCAGGCCCACGCCCAGCGTATAGGTCCAGTTGAAGGCCCCGGCATGCAGGATCACATCGTCAGCGCCGATGCCGTACCAGCCCTGATACATGGGTCTGCGCCCCCAGGCGCTGCGCTGGGCATGAAGCACACCCTTCGGACGTCCGCTGGTGCCAGAGGTATAGACCAGAAAAGCCGGATCGTCAGAAGCCGTATCCGCATAATCAGGCAGGGGCGCGCGCGCCTTGAACCGGGCGACATCATCGGGCGTGAACACCCGCGCCTCGCCCGCATCGACCTCGAACCCACCCGCCACGGCGACCGCCGCCGCGCCTGAATCGGCGAGCAGAAAATCTGCTTCCGCTTCTGTAAGTTGCGAGGAAGCAGGAAGCGCGACGATGCCCGCCGCGATCGCCCCGAAAAAGAGCAGCGCATAATCGCTGGTGTTGGGCATGCGCAGCATCAGCCGGTCGCCGGGCCTGAGCCCTTCCGCCAGCAAGCCCGCCGCGACTCGCCTGACGGCATTGTCGAGCGCGCCATAAGCCCAGCGCTCGGCGGCCTCTATGGCTGCGTCCGCGTCGGTGACGACGATGAGCGCGGTCTTTTCCGGCGTGGCTTTCGCCGCCGCGCCGAGACAATAGCGCGCCATGTTGAAACGGGCCGGGGGCAACGCCCCCCGATAGGCATAAGGGCTGTCGGTCATGGCCCGTGTATAGAATCCGCCAGCTCTTCTGCCTAGGGCCTGATGGCTCTCCAAGCCTCCCCTGCGTCAAATCCGACGCGGTTTACGCGCGCGCGCGCGGCCGCTAATACTGCCTTCAAACAACAATCATCGGGGAGTGGTGAACATGGGCAGTGGTCCTCTTTCGGGCGTCAAGGTCATCGAATTCGCGGGCATCGGGCCGGGGCCGTTCTGCGGCATGCTGCTTGCCGACATGGGCGCGGAAGTTATCCGTATCGACCGCAAGGGAAGTCGGGGCGGCTCGAAATATGAAATATCGAGCCGCGGCAAGCGCTCGATCGCGCTCGACCTGAAAAAGCCCGAAGCGGTGGAAACCTGCCTCAAGCTGATCGAAAGCGCTGACATTCTCCAGGAAGGTTTCCGCCCCGGCGTGATGGAGCGCCTCGGCCTTGGGCCCGACGCAGCGCTCGCGCGCAACCCGAAGCTCGTCTATGGCCGCATGACCGGCTGGGGCCAGACCGGCCCGCTGGCGCTCGCCGCAGGCCATGACATCAATTACATCTCGCTCACCGGCGCGCTCCACGCGATCGGCCGTCCGGGCGAACGGCCCGTACCGCCGCTCAATCTGGTCGGCGATTTCGGCGGCGGCGCGCTCTATCTCGCGATGGGGATGCTCGCCGCGCTTCATTCGGCCAAGATCACCGGCAAGGGCCAGGTCGTCGATGCGGCGATGACCGATGGCGCGACATCGCTGATGACGATGTTCTATGGCTTCACCGCGTCCGGCATGTGGGAAGAGCCTCATGGCACCAACATGCTCGATGGCGGCGCGCACTTCTACGACACCTATGAAACGAAGGACGGCAAGTGGATTTCGCTCGGCTCCATCGAGCCGCAGTTCTACGCCATTCTGCGCGACAAGGCGGGACTGACGGACGCCGATTTCGACGCCCAGATGGATCGCTCGAAATGGTCCGCGCTGAAGGAGAAAATCACCGCCGTCATCAAAACGAAAACCCGCGACGAGTGGGACGCGATCATGCAGGGCACCGACATCTGCTATGCGCCGGTGCTTTCCATCAAGGAGGCGATCGACCACCCGCACAACAAGGCGCGTGAAACGATCGTGGAGATCGACGGCGTCGCCCAGCCCAATATCGCACCGCGCTTCTTTGGCACGCCCTCGAAGATTCAAGGGCCCATCCCGTCCATCGGCGCCAACAATGAGACCGCCTTGTCCGACTGGGGCTTCTCCGGCGCTGAGATCGACGCGCTGAAAAAAGCGGAAGCCATCTAGACCGGCCTCCGGCAGGCTCCCAAGGCCTGCCGGTTTTCATACGCTCCGGGACCCCGGGTCCTTTGTCCTTTTGCGAGTCCAATCCATGTCCGCACTTCCCGGCACCACCGGCCGCCGCCGTATCTATCTGATGCGCCACGGGCATGTGGATTATTTCGGCCGGGAGATTCAGGCGGCGGGCGGCGACAGCAAGATCGTGCCGCTGACCCCGCTGGGCGAGGAACAGGCAAGAGCAGGGGGCCTCGCGCTTTCCCATGTCACCTTCGACCGGGCGGCCTCGTCCGGCTATCCCCGGACCCGCGCCACGGCGGAACTGGTGCTGGCCGGACAGGGTGACGGGCAGAAGGTGCCCGAGCTTGAAACCATCCCCGCGCTCGTCGAGGTTCATGGCGGCTCCATCGCCGGGGCGCGGAGCCGGGCCGAACTCGCCGCCAAAATGGCCTATTCGTTCGACATGGCGTCGAAGCCCGGCGCGCGGATGCTCGAAGGGGGAGAAGTCTTCGCCGAGGCAGAGGCGAGGGCGGTCGGGGCCATCACGGGGCTTCTGGCCGAGCCCGGCTGGCACACCATGCTGGTGGTGGCCCATGAGGGCATCAACCGGCTGATCCTCGGCTGGGCCACCGGTAACGGGCTCAGGGCCTGCCAGGCGTTCGAGCAGGACCCGGCCTGCATCAATGTGATCGATTTCGACATGGTGCCCCGGGCGGATGGCGGTCCTGGCACTGAAATTCAGCGCAAGATCATCAAGTCCGTCAATGTGACGCCCTATAATTACGTCAAGCACGGCATGAATTTGACCAGTCTTGAATCGATATTCGGCCTCGACAAGGTTTAAAGACGCTCTTTGCGTTCGCCAGTGGAAGGCTTATATAGCCCGTAAGATAGCGGGTTGCGCGCGGGAACCTCAATCAGGGGGTCCGGCGACAGTCCTGTTTTCTTTGCGATAAGGCATGAATACTCTTAAGGACAAGGACCATGGCGGAGATCAGGACAACAGGTGCAGCGGCGGCGGCCTGGACCCCGGACAGCTGGCGGGCAAAGCCTGCCAAGCACCTTCCTGTCTATCCTGACGGCGAGGCGCTTCTGGCTGTGGAACAGCGGCTGCGTTCCTACCCGCCGCTGGTCTTTGCAGGCGAAGCCCGCAATCTCAAGGCGGCTCTGGGAGAGGTTGCGGAAGGCCGCGCCTTTCTGCTTCAGGGCGGGGACTGCGCGGAGAGCTTTGCCGAATTCTCGGCTGACAATATCCGCGACACGTTCCGCGTGATCCTCCAGATGGCGGTTGTCCTGACCTTCGCGGCGGCCCTGCCGGTGGTGAAGGTCGGCCGGATTGCGGGCCAGTTCGCCAAGCCCCGTTCCTCGCCCGAGGAAACCATCGGCAATGTGACGCTGCCGAGCTATCTGGGCGACAATATCAACGGCATCGAGTTCGACGAATCCGTGCGCGTGCCCGATCCCGAGCGCCTGCTGCGGGCCTACAGCCAGTCGGCCTCGACCCTGAACCTGATCCGGGCGTTCGCGCAGGGTGGCTATGCCGACCTTGATTTCGTGCACCGCTGGAACCTCGGTTTCGTGTCCGACAGCCCGGAAGGCGCGCGCTACGAGGAATTCGCCAACCGGATTAGCGAAGCGCTCGACTTCATGCGCGCCTGCGGCATTGAACCCAAATCGACGCCGCAGCTGCATACGACCGAGTTCTACACCAGCCATGAAGCGCTGCTGCTCGGTTTCGAGCAGGCGATGACCCGCGTGGATTCGACCACCGGCGACTGGTATGACACCTCGGCCCATATGCTGTGGATCGGCGACCGGACCCGGCAGATCGACCATGGCCATGTCGAGTTCCTGCGCGGCGTTAAAAATCCACTCGGCATGAAGTGTGGCCCCTCGCTGGAGCCTGACGACCTGCTGCGCCTGACCGACCTGCTCAATCCAAAGAATGAGCCGGGTCGGCTCACGCTGATCGGCCGGTTCGGCGCGGGCAATGTCGAAAAGCACCTGCCGCAGCTCATCCGCGCTATCGAGCGGGAAGGCAAGAAGGTCGTGTGGTCCTGCGATCCGATGCACGGCAACACGATCAAAAGCTCCACTGGCTACAAGACCCGCCCGGTGGACCGCGTTCTCGCGGAAGTGCAGAGCTTCCTCGCCGTCCATCGCGCGGAAGGCACCCATGCGGGTGGCGTCCATTTCGAGATGACCGGCCAGAACGTCACGGAATGCACCGGCGGCGCGCAGGCAATCACGGATCAGGAACTTGGGGACCGTTACCACACCCATTGCGACCCGCGCCTCAACGCCAGCCAGTCGCTCGAACTGTCGTTTCTGATCGCGGAAGGCCTGAAACGCGAGCGGATGGAAAAGGTCCGTCCCTTGCCGGCGCTTGCCAGCGGTTTTTGAAGCCCGGCAATGAAAGTTCAAAGGCCCTGTTCAGAAATGAACGGGGCCTTTTATTTTATGTAGTTATGCGATCTATTTAATGCGTGTCTTTATTATGCGCCGTTCTTCGGACCACTCGCCTCTCCGGATTGCTGCCCGGTTGGCAAGATGAGTTATCCCCACCCCGGCCGAATCCTGTAAGTTCAAAAGGCCCTTCAGGCACACTGCCCCCATGTCCGTTCCCGGTTTTCAGTTTGTGTAACCCGGAGTCATCATAAAATGGTAACAGTGTCAGCACCTTACGCCCGGTTGTCCGCAACGCTGATGAAGATGAGCATAAAGTCTAAGGCCAGAGATTAGAATTTATATGCAATTCATTGATAAATATAGGAATATCCTGATATTTGCGGCTGATCTTCTGATCGCGGCGATATCTTTCCCCTTGTCGATCATGCTGCGGCTCGGATCACAGAATTTGCCGATCCTGACCGATCCGATCATTTTCTGGACCGGCGTGTTCACTGCGATCTCGTTTGTCGTGCTGCTGCGCGCGCAGCTTTCGCGGATCGCCTGGCGCTACGTCTCGACCGATGACGCGATACTGATCGTGCGCACCAGCCTCGTGATCAATCTCGGTTTTCTGCTTTTGATGTTTCTGTGGACGCGGCTCGACGGCCTGCCGCGCTCGGCCCCGATCATCAATATTTTTGTGCTGACCGCGCTGCTCATCACGCCGCGCCTCGCATTCCGGATGCTGCATGAGCGCCGGATCGGCCTTACCGCCGACCACGCCTTGTCGACTCCGGTGCTGCTCATTGGCGGCACCGACGAGGCGGACGCTTTCATCCGCGCC
>JAATFR010000165.1 GCA_015655095.1 Hyphomicrobiales bacterium
GCCTCGGCCAGCGGCTTGCCGTCCTGAATGGCCTTGAGAACCATCCGGTCATAGCGCTTGTCCCGCTGCACCCGGTCGAAATAGCTGTTGTCCAGCGTGCGTAGCTGCGTCTCAGCGTTCAGCGCCCATTGCGCCTGCTGGTTCGTCAGGCCGATAAACCCGCCCTCGCGCTGGCCTGTGACCTTGTTTACGCGCCCGACCAGTTCCAGCGCCGTGCTGCGCGGCCCCTTGCCCGCCTCGATCCCCGCCTGAATGACGGCGCGGGCCATGTCCTTCTGATCCTCCACGATTGCTGTGATCAGCCCAGATGATGCCGTTCTGGCCCATTGCTCAGCCATCGTGGCGCTGCCGTCAAAGCCCAGGATGATCTTCGTCCCAGCGTAAGGGTCTTTCAGCCCGGTCAGGGCCATCATGCCCCCTGCAACCAAGCCGGTTCGGATCGCCTCATGCAGAGCGCCGAAGCGGTCCCGCTCCAACCCGAGCGCGTCAATCGCGCCGTCGATATCGCCGCTGTTGATCAGGTCAACGATCTGCTGATACCGCACCGCGTCGGTAATGCCCTGCATTGCATCAAGGAAGGCCTGCCGGGCCTGCGGCTCAAGCGTTTCCAGCGCCTCAAGGACTTTTGCGGGAAGATCGCGCGCCATGATATGATCCTCTGGCATAAGAAAGGGCGGCTCCGAGGACGTCTCGCCGACGATGAATGACCTAAACCCCCTTGCGTGATGTATCTCATCATGATACGTATCATGTCATGATACAAAACACCAAGGGCAAGATGATCGAGCAAGTCATGTCGGGCAAACCCGGCAAGGGCTTCCCGTCGGACCTGTTCCGGGTTGCTGTCCGCAAAATTGCTATGATTCAAGCGGCGGTCGTGCTGGATGATCTCAGGGTTCCTCCTGCCAACCGGCTTGAAGCGCTGCACGGTGACCGCGATGGGCAACACTCGATCCGCATCAACGCCCAATGGCGTATTTGTTTCGTCTGGACCGACAGCGGCCCGGATAACGTTGAAATCGTGGACTACCACTGAAAGGAGCCACCATGACCATGCTGCAAGTACCGGTCCATCCCGGTGAAATCCTCAAGCACGAATTCCTCAACGAAATGGGGGTCAGCGCCGGAAAGCTGGCAAAGCATATCCATGTCCCCCGCACCCGCATTGAACGGTTGTGCGAGGAAAAGACATCCATGACCATCGACACCGCTATGCGGCTGTCTAAGGCGCTCGGCACCACTCCCGAATTCTGGATGAACCTCCAACTGCATTATGACCTTCTAACCGGCGGTCCAGATGACATCGGGGATATCCAGCCGCTTTTGGCGGCCTGACCCCCTTCATTCATGACGTTCTCTTGCATCGATCAATCCCCTTCCCCACATTGCCCGCATGTCATCAAAACCGCTTACCGACCTTGAGGTCTACGAACGCCTGCAACTGGCGCATCAGCACCTGATGTTTGCCAAGGGCGAAACCCCATACGGGGAAAACACGCTGCGCGCCGCCGAAAAGGCCGTGAGCATATTGCAGATCACCATGCTGTGCAGGATTGACGGGATCGACCCGAAGTCGCTGGACGCTACGCCCGGACCTGAACCTCATACATGACGGCGGTGCCTGCGGGCGCCAGCGGCTTCACCGTGATGATCGCATTATCCTTGCCGCTGATCCGCAACTTGTCCGCGGTCGTTGGTTCCGTCGCGGCGGTCATGTAGATCTTGCGGTCGCCCGCCTTGATCTGCGTGCCGTCTACCAGCCCCCATGAGAAATCCATGATGGCGATAGTCACGTCGATTTCGGTATCGCTATATTCAGGGTCTTCATCCGTACCGGATTTCACCGACCGGATCAGGGTGGCAGTGAAGCCGAACTCCGTAATCATCTCGGACGAAAACGCCGTCATTTCGTCATAAAAGCCAGCCATCACCCCCTCAACAGATCAACGGAACCGCTTGCAGGGACAAGGATGCACCGCAGGAGATCCTCGACAACGCTCAGTACCGGACGTTGCGCCGTAGCAGACACGCTAACGCCATCAGATGGGCCGAAAAACTCGCGCTCGATGTCGCCCACCTTCTGCGACTTTACCACGCGACCGGGTGTAACTGACGGGCTTAGAATGCCTGGGGATGCAAGCTCTGCGAGTGCCGCCTCATAAGACGCGAAGATAATCTCCTCGGGGGTTTCATCCTCAGGGATAGGCTCTTGCGCGCAAACGTCATATCCGCAGCAAAGGTCATCCCGGCCTCCTAAATAAAGATCATCTGGTATTCCGGCGCGCCTTTGGCTTCCGGGTTTTTGCTCATCACCGTGACCGCATCGAACATCGCCATCACCGGATCGATCTTCGCATCACCGGCATTCGCCTTCGTGGCCCGGATCGCGGTCGCGGTCGGCTCGATCTTCAAGTTCCCGACACACCACGACATCATCGCCGATCCGTCGTGTTTCAGCGTCCCGTTGACCAGCCGCCGTTCCGTCGTCTTGATCGCGTTCATCAGCATGTAGCCCTGCGATGCGCCGATCAGCAGGCCGTTATCCTGCGTCACGCCGATCTCTGCGAGCGCCTCGGGACGAACCCCAAGCCCAGCAGGGTCCACTGCCACCGACGCCAGCTTCCCAGCGTCCAGAACCATACCGACGATATCAACGATCTCGCCCATATCTTCCAACTGGTCAGAAACCAGCGTTAGTGACCCTTCCCGCTCGAAATCCCTGAGCTTGCTGGCGATCGACTTCCGCCGGTCCAGCACGCTCACATGCGCCCAAGCGTGCGCCCAGCCTCGGAAACACGGATCTGTCTACTCTGTGGTGGGGAATGACAGGACTCGGATTGCACGGGGTTTCGCACTATATTCTGGGCAGGATACGCAAGGAGGTGAAGGAATGACGTTCTTTGAATGCATCGTTCCAGTTCTCGCTCTGGCCTCTGCTGGCGCGGGTATCCATGTGCTTCGCCGTGAAGAACGCAAGCTGGACAAACCGCACCATCACCCTGCGGAATGACCCGTATATAGATTTCCCCGGCATACCTTTGTCCCGCGATCGGCGTGACGATCGATGGTCCTCTGTGTGACGCCAGTTTTAGCTGCGGTGTCTGCGATGTGGAAACCACGGTCCCGGGAATAAACCGATGCGGCATACACGTTTAGGTTGTACTCCCTATGCGGAAATGGCTAAAA
>JAATFR010000086.1 GCA_015655095.1 Hyphomicrobiales bacterium
ATCGACCGCGAAAACGCGCGACGCGCCTAGCACGAACGCCGCCTCGACAGCCATCAGGCCGATAGGACCGAGCCCGACGACAGCAACCGTCTTACCCGGCCCGATGTCCGCATTGAGGCAGCCCAGATAGGCTGTGGGCAGATTATCCGTCAGCATCAATGCCTGATCGATACTGACGCCATCGGGGATTTTCCAGGCATTGAAATCCGCCTTGGGCACACGGATCGCCTCGGCCTGGCAGCCTTCCAGCGCGTGGCTGAGCCCATAGCACGCCGCCCCCCGACCCTGACAACGATTTATATGACCGGCAAGGCAGGGACCGCATTCGCCGCACCCGGCGGCAGCCGAGATCATTACCTTGTCCCCGCTTTTGAGGCGCTTGACAGACCGCCCGGTTTCAACAACCTCGCCGACCGCCTCATGCCCCACGCAGAAACCCGTATCTGCGCTGAAGCCATGGCCGTGATAGATATGCAGATCGCTGCCGCAGATGCCGCATTTCTCCATTTTCACGATCACATCATCGTCGGACTGAAGCCTTGTATCCTCGAAGCTGTCGTAGCGGATGTCGCGTTCACCGAAATAACAGAGCGCCTTCATGATGGCTTCCCCATGATTTTTCTTTATTGATTTCGAGTTAGATCATGTCGTCGATGGCATCGAGAATATCGCCATATTTCTCCTGGGCCGCCTCACGCACGCGGGGCAGATGGTAGGAGGGGAACAGCTCGTTCGAAGGGCGATAGTTGCGCAGGATCTGCTTGGCCACCGTGACCTTATGCACCTCGGTGGGACCATCAGCCAGCGCCAGAAAATAGGACGAGATGACCTGCCCCATGAAAGGCATTTCATTGGAAAGGCCAAGCGAGCCATGAAGATGGAGCGCTCTTGACGCCACATCATGGAGCACCTTGGGCATGGCGGCCTTGATGGCGGCAATGTCCTTGCGGACGACGCGATAATCCTTGTGCTTGTCGATCATCCACGCCGTGCGCAGTACCAGAAGGCGGAACTGCTCAAGCTCGATCCATGAATCGGCGATCTTTTCCTGCACCATCTGCTTTTCCGACAGCCGCCCTTCCTGCGTGCTGCGCGAGATGACCCGCTCACACATCATGTCTAACGCCTTGCGCGCCTCGCCCAGAGAACGCATCGCATGGTGAATGCGCCCGCCGCCAAGGCGCACCTGCGCCACCACAAAAGCCTGCCCGGGCTTGCCCAGCATATGGTCGAGCGGTACGCGCACATCGGTATAGCGGATATAGGCATGGGAGCCCTCGCCCTCCGCGCCATAGCCGACATTGCGCAAGATATCGATGCCCGGCGTATCCGCGGGCACGATCAGCATCGACATGCGCTCATAAGGTGGGGCCTTGGGGTCCGTGACCGCCATGACGATAAAGAAATCGGCATATTTGGCGTTCGACGAAAACCACTTTTCGCCATTGATGACCCACTCGTTTCCTTCCTTCACCGCCGAGGTGGTGAAGAGCAGCGGGTCCGCGCCGCCCTGCGGCTCGGTCATGGAAAAGCAGGAGACGATCTCGTTATCGAGCAGGGGCCGGAGGTATTTTTCCTTCTGCGCCGCCGTGCCGTAATGGGCGAGAATCTCCGCATTGCCCGTATCGGGTGCCTGACAGCCGAACACGGTGGGACCGTAATGGGAGCGGCCCAGAATCTCGTTCATCAGCGCGAGCTTGACCTGACCGTAGCCCTGCCCGCCGAGCTCCGGCCCCAGATGACAGGCCCAGAGCTGCTGCGCCTTCACCTTTTCCTGAAGCGGACGCACCAGCTTGATGTTCTTCGGATTTTTCACATCGTAGGGGCTGCCCAGCACATGATCGAGCGGCTCGACCTCAAAGCGCACGAACTCGTCGATCCAGTCGAGTTTTTTCTGAAATTCGGGGTCCGTTTCAAAGTCCCAGGCCATGGTTTACTCCCAATATTATTGTTTGTCTGGTTCAGGAAAGGATAAGGCCGCCATCGACGGGGATGGTCTGGCCGACGACATAGGCGGCCAAGGGTGAGGCAAGAAAAAGCGCCACCCCCGCCATGTCCTGCGGCGTGCCCAGCCGCCCGAGCGGAATGCCGCGCAGCGCGCCTTCGAGCCGCCTGGGATCGTTGGTGGTGACGCGGGTGAGCTTGGTGTCGACCAGCCCCGGCGCGATGCCGTTGACGCGGATGCCATCGCTCGCCCAGGCCTCGCCCAACGTGCGGGTCAGCCCGACCGCGCCGGTCTTGGAGGCGTTATAGGCGGGGTTTCCACGAGTCGAGTGGAACGCGGCGGTGGAGCTCACCGTGATCAGCGAACCTTTCGCCGCCGCCAGCATGTCGTGATATTTGACGGCGCAGGCCATCAAGCTGTTCAGGTTGACATCCATCACCTTCTGGAAGCCATCCATTTTGAATTCACCGCGCCGGTAAATGACTGTACCCTGACAAAGGACGAGAATATCGAGACTGTCGAAAGGCGAGTTGTAGGCTTCGATGGCGTCGAAATCTGAAACATCCATCCGCGCATAGTGAAGGCCGGTAAGGTCCGAGCCCTCCTCATCGCCATAATCTGAAGCGGCGGCCCTTGTACCCCAGATATAAACCTCGGCCCCCGCCGCGCGATAGGCCTGGGCGATACCGTTGCCAATACCGCTCGAACCACCGACCACGAGCGCCCTTTTCCCTGTGAAATCGAGCTTCATCACGCGTCTCCCCGATATGCCTTTTTAGGTCATTTGCTTTAAAGCGTTTGACCTAATATGGCCCTTCATGGCATCAGGTCAAGCATGAAAGCAGAAGACACAAGAGACGCTCTCAAACTCGCCGCCCGCCGCCTGTTCGCGGCGCGGGGTATCGATGGCGTTTCGGTCCGCGAGATCGTGGCGGCGGCGGGACAACGCAACAGCGGCTCGCTGCACTATTATTTCGGCACCAAGGAAGGGCTGATCCGCGAGCTGGTAGTGGATGGCGCGAAGCTCATCGACGAACGGCGCAATGCGTTGCTCGACGCGCGCGCAGCGGACGGACGCGCCATATCCCTGCGCGATGCCGTGGAGGCTCTTGTATGGCCTTCCACGCGCCTTGGCGGCACGGCGGAGGAAGACACCTATATCCGCTTCATCATGATGCTGCAGATGCACCATCGCGACCAGTTTCTGGATGCGCTGGAAAATAAATGGAACTCGGGCTATCTGCGCTGCCTTGCCCTGATCCGCCATCTGCTGCCGGAAATTCCCGCCGCGATCATGACACGGCGTCTGGTGTTCATGGGCCTGCTGCTGAGCGGCGCCCTTTCCTCGCGGGAAGCAGCGCTCGACGACCAGCCATGGGGGCGTCCCTTCTGGGTTCAGAAGAGCACGATGGAGGCGCTGATCGTCTCCATCGAGAATTTGCTGAGGGGCCCGGTCTAGAGCCCCAGCACCAGCTTGGCGATGATGCCGCGCTGGATTTCATTGGAGCCACCATAAATCGAGGCCGCGCGATTGTTCAGATAGCGCGGTACGATGGTGAGGCCATATTCAGGCCCCACAGGCGCTATGTTCACGCCCGGTTCACGCGCCGCGAGCTGATCGGGGAACACGGACCAGCCCAGAATTTCGGTCGCGATCTCATCAATCTTCTGCTGCGTTTCAGTGCCGCGAATCTTGAGCATCGAGGATGCCGGCCCCGGATTGCCGCCCTTCGAGATGGTCGACATGACCCGGTGTTCGGTAATTTCCACCGCCTTTACCTCGATTGCGATCTCGGCAAGCCGCCGGGCGAAGGCGGGGTCCTGATCCAGTGCCTGGCCATCGCCCGCCCGTTCGCTCGCGGCAATCGCCCTGATCTTTTCAAGCTGCACCGCAAGGCCCGCCGCATAAGCGCCGCCACGCTCGAATTCGAGCAGATATTTGGCGACCGTCCAGCCCTTGTTTTCCTCGCCGACCAGATTGGCCTTCGGCACGCGGACATCATCAAAAAAGACCTGATTGACCTCATGCTCGCCCGCGAGCGTGATGATTGGCTCAACCTTGATGCCAGGACTGTTCATTTCCAGCAGCAGGAAGCTGATTCCCTCCTGCTGGCGGCCGCTGTTGTCGGTGCGCACGAGGCAGAACATGCGGTTGGCGAAATGGGCGTGGGTGGTCCAGATCTTGGTGCCGTTGAGCACGTAATCATCACCATCGGGCACAGCGCGAAGCTGGAGCGACGAGAGGTCCGAACCCGACCCCGGCTCGGAATAGCCCTGACACCAGTAATCCTCGCCTGCAAGGATTCGCGGAAGATAGAAGCTTTTCTGCTCCGGCGCGCCGAATTTCATCAACACCGGCGCGCACATGCGCAAGCCCATGGGCGAGAGGCCCGGCGTCTGGGCGCGCACGCACTCGGAGGCGAAGATGTAACGCTGCATCTCGTTCCAGCCGGTGCCGCCATATTCAACCGGCCATGCGGGAGCCGCCCAGCCCTTTTTATGCAGGATGCGCTGCCAGCCGAGCGCATAAGGCTTGTCGGTGAAGACACTGGTGGAGAGCTTGCCAGCCGCCTGCAATTCGGGCGTCAGGTTCGATGCAATGAAGGCGCGCACCTCGTCGCGGAATGCCGCATCTTCCTTGCTGAATTCGAGATTCATGGATTTCCCCCCTTGAGCGCCCATGACAGGCTTTATTCCGGCGTGGGAGACACAAAGCGCAAGCGGCGGCCTCAACGGGTCGCCGCTTCACACAGAGCTGTCTACATACGATTCTTTAAATTATTCAGCCGTCAAAATGTAGGAGCTGAAGCGCTCGCAACTACTCAGCAGTTTTTCCTCCTGCCGCTCAAGCTCCTCACGCCTTTCGCGCAGAACCGCGATCCGGCGCTCGAACAATTGCAGGGCGCGCTGATATTGCTCACGGCAGCCACGGGCAGGGTCATAGAGATCCAGAATCTCCCTGATCTCGCCCAGCGACAGGCCAATCTCCGAGCCCCGCTTGATGAGCTGGAGCCTTGTCCTGTCCTTGCGGTGGTAGAGCCGCGTCGAGCCGTTGCGTTGTGGGCTCACCAGCTTCTTTTCCTCATAGAAGCGGATCGCGCGCTGCGTCAACCCAAGCTCATCCGCCACTTCGCGAATGGTCAGGACATCCTCATGTCCACCCGGCATGGCCATCTCGTGGCCATTCATGTTGTCAGTTGTAACCAGTTCCATCCCACAAAACCTTCTGGCCCACTAAAACCCTCTGATGCGCCATACCCAATCTGTCTTCCAGTCTGACGCACTGGAAGGCAATAAACATGGTTGCTATCGCGTTAGCAACCCATTTATATGCTCCCATGACCGCAAATATGCTCTCCCCAAAAAAAATAGCCCCCGCCACCCGGACAAAGGCGGAAAGGCGGGCTGAATCGGACCAGAGAATGCTGGCCGCCGCTGTGGAACTGATCGCCATGCAAGGCTTTTCAGCCACGACGCTGGAACAGGTGGGCTTGCGCGCCGGCTATAGCCGGGGCCTCGTCACCCAGCGCTTCGGCTCCAAGGAAGGGCTGATTGAGGCGCTTGTCGAACGACTTCACCATCACTTCAACGAATTGCTGGGGGTGAGCGGCATCGACCAGTTGCCGGGACTGGACGCGACCCTCGCTTATATCGACATCTATCTGGCCAATCTGGAAAATTCGGAAACGAGCATGCGCGCCTATTACGTACTGGTTTCCGAATCCATCGGCGTGCTGCCGGGCCTGCGCGCCACCTTCATCGCCTCGAAGTCGCGCGCGACCCAGGGCATCCGGATATTGATCGAACGGGCCCAGAAGGAAGGCTCCGTGCGCCCCGACCTCGATGCCGGCGCCGTATCGGATATGGCGACAGGCCTGATCATGGGGCTGACGCTGCAATGGCTGCTCGACCCCTCCACCGACCTGCCGCGCATCCGCAAGGTGGTGCTGGAGACGACCCGGCGCACACTCACCGGGCGGTGATCAGGAATCAGGGCCTGTTCGGCACCATGACCTCGACGCCCGCGCGCTCCAGCGCATGGAGCAGCGCGCCCGAAGGCGCGACATCCGTTATCAGCCGGTTGATTTCACCCCAGTGCCCATAGACGGAAAGCGCCGGGCGTTCGAACTTGTCATGGTCGGCAACAACCATGTTGCTGGCCGAGCGCGACAGCATCGCCCGGTAGACCGCGCCTGAATCGGCGTCAGCGTCATTGGGGCCATCCTCAGTCAGGCCGGTCGCGCCGACAATGGCCCAGTTCGCATAGAATCTGTGCAGATAATCGATGGTTTCGGCACCAAACATCTGGCCCTCCCGACCGTTGTAATGGCCCGGGCAGACCAGCACCTTGATGGTGGGATTGGGGGCAAATACCGTCGCCACGCCGAAGGAATGGGTGATGACGGTCAGTTCGCGCTTTTCCGCCGCGAGACGCCGCGCCACATGAACCGTGGTGGCGCCTCCCCCCATCACCACCACATCATTGTGCTGGATAAGGCCCGCCGCCACGACGGCGATGGCCTCACGCTCCGCCACCATCATCTGGTGGCGCTCCATGATGCCAGGCTCCGGCCCGAAAGGACGGACCGCCCCGCCGTAAGTCCGGTTGATGAGCCCCCTCACCTCCAGCTCGTCTAGATCACGCCTTATGGTTTCGGTCGACACCTTGAGGTTGCCCGCAAGCTCTGAAACCCGCAATGTCGGCGAGGCGTTCACCTCGGAGAGGATGCGCTCCTGCCGGGCTCCCTTGGAGAGCCGCCCTCCCGATGGCTCGCTCATGCCTGCGCTTCCCCTTATCCCTGCCAGATGCGAATCCGGTTCCTGCCCCGCTTTTACGAATATATGGCATACCCGGTCACATCAGGCATCTCGGGAGAAAGATACTCCCGCTTCTCCGCTTCAAGCCGCCTTTTGTGCGATCTGCATCAGTTCACGCGCGCGCGGCAGGGCAAGGGCCACCCGCTCCAGCACCTCGGCCCGCAGTTCAGGGGAAATCAGCAGCCCCGGCTTGAACTGGAGCACACGCGGATCGAGCGAGGAGAAGATGGCCCAGACGCCATTCTCATAAAGCGCCCGGGACATGAATTTCGCTCCCTCAGGATGGTCAAAGCCCAGACCCATGATCAGGCCGTTCTGGCGAATCTCGTTGAAGAAATCACCTTGCCTGGCCTTGAGATCCGCAAGCCCCTTCGTGAAATCGGCGCTCGCCGCCACAACATTCGCCACCACGTCGGGACGCCGGGTGATTTCCAGCGTCTTCAACGCCACGATGCAGCCAAGCTCCGCCCCGCCCCCGGTCGACATGTGGGCAAAGCCGTCCTCCTTCAGCCATGCCCCCGTTTTCTCGTTCAGCAGCACGATGGCAATGGGATAAAGACCGCCGGTGATGCCCTTGGCCGACACCAGAATATCGGGCACGACGCCATAGCCCTCGATGGCCCAGAGCGTTCCGGTGCGCATCAGACCGGTCTGGACCTCATCGGCGATATAGAGCGACCCATATTTCTCGCAGAGCGCCTTGACGCCCGGCAGATAGCCCTCGGCGGGCATGGGAAAGCCATAGGTCGCCGGGATGGTTTCCATGATGACTGCGGCGACATCGCCCGCGGACAGGGCCTGTTCCATCGCGTCGAGATCGTTGAACGGCACCTGGGTGAATTTGTCCGGCCGTTCGGACAGAAAGAGACGCGAGAAGCGCTCGTCGCCGGTGCAGACGGCAAGGCCGGTATGGCCATGATAGGCCTTGATGATGCTGACGATGCGCTTGCGCCTGGTCGCGTGGCGCGCGCTCTTGAGCGCGATGTCGATGGCCTCGCCGCCGCCCGATGCAAAGGCCGTGTAGCAGGTTTCCCACGGCATGGTCTTCGACACGGCTTCGGCGAAGGCGGTCCGGGCGAGCGAGGGGAAATGATGGTTGCCCATGTCGAAATGATCGAGCGCCAGCTTCAGCGTCTCGACCAGCTCCGGGTTGCGATGGCCCAGATTATAGGTGCCGCCATTCAGATGCACGTCGATTAGCCGCTTGCCCGACATGTCCCAGAGAAAATACCCCTCGCGCTTGTCGATCACGAGATCCGTGCCCGCCTCGATCCAGAAATCCGTCTTGTGCGGATTCCAGTAGCGCGCCGACTTTTCGAGAACCTCGGCCTTGGAGGCATATTTGAAAAAGCCGTAATCATACATGTCAGTCTCCCGATGAATAAAGCCCGGTGCGCGCCGTCAGTTCGAGCGCCGGCGGGCGAGGATGACCGCCACGCCGCCGATGCTGAGAACAAGAGCCGCCCCAAGCGTGCTCATGGTTCCAAGCGTCGGCACCATGGGCGTGTAGCCCGCGATCATTTTAGTGAAAAGCCATTTCGGCACGGTGCTGTCCGCACCCGACGTATAGAGCGAGAGCGGGAAATTGCCCCATGACAGCAGGAAGGCGAACAGCATGCCTGACCAGATGCCCGGCCAGAGCATGGGAAGCGTCACCTCCTTCATCACCTGAAACCGGCTCGCGCCGAGATCAAAGGCCGCCTCCTCCACCACGGGATCGAAACCATAGACCTGAATGGCGATGACGAGCGTGATGACCGGCGCAATCCAGACCAGATGGGCGATAACCGCCGTGTGCCAGCTCAGGGGCAGGCCCAGCGCATTGAACCAGAGCAGAAGCGCCAGCCCCAGAACCGGCTGAGGAAAAAAGATCGGCAGAAGAACGACCTTTTGAAAAAGGCTGCGCCCCTTCCAGTTATAGCGCGCAAAGGCCAGCGCCCCGAAAAAGCCGATGATCGTCGCCAGCACCGTGACGCTGCCTGCCAGCATCAGCGAGGTCTTGACCAGCGTGCTGACCTCGATGGAGGCCATCGTCTTGTCCCACCAGTCGAAGGACCATTTTCTGATGGGGAACAGGAAATAGCGCGACTTGGTCAGCGAGGCGAGCGCGCTGCAAAAGACGGGAAGATAGACGACGAAGATCACAAAGAGCGTCCAAACCCAAAGGAGCGTTCTGGTGCGAAGGGCGGCCTGTTCCTGATTCATGATGCGCTTCTCACTTCCGGCCGAGCACGCGGTCCAGATCGAGCTTGAACAGCATGAACAAGGTCAATCCGCCGGTAATGAGGGTGATGAGCACGGCCAGCGCCGAGCCGAGCGGCCAGTTCTGCGCATAGGTGAAGGACACTTCGATATCGTGGGTAAGAACGATGACCGACTGGCCGCCAAGCACTTTCGATTCCGCGATGGCCCCGACTGCGAGCACGAAGGTGAGCAGCAGGCCGATCATGAAGCCTGGCATAGCAAGGGGAAGCTCGATCTCGCGCCAGACCTGATAGCGGCTCGCCCCCAGATCCTTTGCCGCATCGACCACATCGCGCGGCAGCAGGGAAAGGCCCAGCACCAACGGGAAAAGCATGTATGGCAGATAGGTGTAGATCATGCCGAACAGGATGATGCCGGGCGAATAAAGCACCTCCGGCGCGTCGGCCCCGCCCAGAAGATTGAGCGTGCCGTCAAAGACGCCGTTCTTGATAAAGAACAGCACCCAGCCATAAAGCCGGACGTTCTCGGAAATGAAGAGGGGAAAGACGAAGAGAGTGCTGACAAGTCCGGACCAGCGCCCGAACACATAAACCATGCCATAGGCGATCGGATAGGCAATGACGGAGAGCATGAGAACCGTGACGGCGGCAAGGCTCAGCGACCAGAGGAACGACATCCATACCGTGTTCTCCGTATTGAAGATCTCGGCATAGTTGGCGAAACTGAAACTGCTGAAGACATTGAACGAATGCGGTTCGGCGAAGGAATAGGCAATGACAGCCGTGAGCGGCGCCGCAAAGCCGAGCAACAACAGCACGATGACGGGAAGAGCGCAGCGGGCGCCGGGCGTGAGGAGAGGCCCACGGCTCTTTTTCACGGCCCCGGAAATGGCACTGTCCTGAATTTGAAGCGCGTGACTTTCCATCGCTCACTCCGCCACAAAAATGGCATCGGCGGCGTCCCAGCCGATCGTGACATCGCCGCCCCCGAAGGATTGGCGGCGGGGCTGCTCGACCAGAAACATCCGCTCGCCGACACGGACCTGATATTGCACGCGCGAGCCCAGCGAATATTCATTGTGTACGCGGCCTGTAAGGCAGTTGTCGGCATCGGACGGCAACGCGAGAAAGCGCAGGAACTCGGGCCGGATCACGACATAGCCGTCAGTGGAGGCGGGCGCGTTGACGGTGAAGCTGCCCGCAAGGTCTTCCGACTTGTAGCGTCCCGATCCATCCGGCCGGACCCGGACGATATTGACCTCGCCCATGAATTCCGAAACGAACTTGTCGGAGGGCTTTGTATAGATTTCCTCAGGCGTGCCAACCTGCACGAGGCGGCCATCGCGCATCACGCCGATACGGTCGGACATGACCATGGCTTCCTCAAGACTGTGCGTGATGTAGATGAAGGTCTTCCCCGTTTCCCGGTGCAGATCCTTCAGCTCCTTTTCCAGCGTCTTGCGCAGCTTGTAGTCGAGCGCCGACAGGGGCTCGTCGAACAGCAGGATTTCCGGGTCGTAGGTGAATGCCCTCGCCAGCGCCACGCGCTGTTTTTCGCCACCGGAGCATTTCATGACGTTCTTTGAATAATAGGTCTCGGGCAGGCGCACCACGCGCATGAGTTCGAGCGCCCGCTCCTTGCGCGCGGCTGGCGCGATCTTGCGCATTTTCAGCGCAAACTCGATGTTCTGGCCGACCGTCATATGCGGAAACAGGGCCAGCGACTGGAACACGAGACAGGTCGGACGCTTGTTCGCCGGCATGTCGTTGAGGCTTTCGCCTCGCAGGTAGATCGCCCCCTCGCTCGGCTGGTCCATGCCCGCCAGCATCCGCAGCAAGGTCGTCTTGCCGGAGCCGGAGGGGCCGACAATGGTGAAGAATTCCCCCTCCATCACGGAAAGATCGATCCGTTCGACGGCATTGAAGCCGTCGAACGTCTTTCGCACGCCCACAAGATCGAGCAGAAGCTTCTGGCGGGATACGCCCATCAACGCAGTCTCACTCATTCACAACCCCTGCTCTTTCTGCCTGCTTTCTGTCTCGCGGAGGTCAGCCGCGTTCGCGCTTGGCGGCGTTGAGCAGGTCCAGCGCCTTTTCATAGTCAGGGACGATATCGTAGGCGACCGAACGGGCCATTTCCTCCTGGAGCGAATCCCACTGGATGGCCTCAAGCTCATCCTTGGTGAAGAGCTTGAAGCATTCGGGATTACCCATCTGCGAGACGGGGTTGAAGGTACCTTCCGCGAACGCCACGGTGTGCGCCACCTCAGGCCGCTGCACATATTCCAGAAATTTCGGCGCGAGCGGAGACAGGTTCGGATTGTTCACGGTCGAGGTGACCTCGATCCACATAACGCCACCCTTGCCGTTCATCGGGCCGCGCAGAGGCGTGATGCCGCGAAGGTTCGGATAGCCATCGGCACGGGCAGGCGAAACGGAATAAGTGCCGCCGGTGAGATAGAGATCGATCTCTCCGGAAATCAGGGCCTGATTGAGCGAGGCCATGTCGCCGATCAACTTGGCGCCCTTGTAGATGCGTTTGGCCGTTGCGAGGAACGTCGCCATCTCCGCATCGTTGTGAACCTTGAACGGATCGATGCCCGCGACGAGGAACATGTCAAAGACGTTCCAGTCGTCCGATTCCTGCACGCCGTAGCGGCCCACAATGGCCTTGTCGTTGAACAAATCCCAGCCTTCGTCCTCGGCCATCTTGCGGCTGACCTTGTCGGTGTTGACGACAAAGGAGTAAGGCCCAAACCGCTGGGCCATGCCGAGCAGATCCTTGCCGTCGTCGCTCATGGCCCAATGGAAAGGCGCCTTGAACTCAGGCAGCATTTTCGCGAAATAGGGCTGGAAAACTTCCTGATCGAGCGGCTTGATCAGTTTTTCGGGCCACATGAGCTTTCGTGCCCATGGATTGTTCAGATTGATCAGATCCCAGACCTTCGTTTCACCGGCGCGCAGCCGGTTCACCATAGTCGGGTCGTTGGTGAGCGATTCCGCCTTGACCGTCGCGCCGAATTCCGTGCGGAACGGGTCCAGTACCTGGGCGGAATTGTAACCTTCCCAGCACAGGATATTTAATTCCTTGTCCCGCCCGGCGGCAAAGGCGTTCCGCGCGAACCCTGTGGATGTCGCCGCAACCGCACCGCCCGCACCCAGCATCTGAAGGACGGTCCGCCTCGAAAACTCAACCATGCTCAACCCCTCGACAAGTGCGCCCCATATGGACGCTGACTACGGCCCCGGTTTTGCATCCCCTATTTAATTGTGGGAACTCCAACCCTGATCATGGAAGGCTACACATATTTATGTTGCACTTGCAATATAAATGACTGGTATTATGGCTTAAGATAAAGATTTTACGTTGTACTTACCACATACCCTGAGTGAGGCATGAATGTCGGCCGAGTATGCTGATGACGTCCTGCGGGACTTTGAAGCCATGGTCAGGGGCAATCTGCCCAAATGGGGCCTGCCGCCAGACACCTGCATCCGGCTTCTCAGCATTTCGGAAAACGCGACCTATCTTCTGGAAGACGGCGCCAACGGGCGCGCCCTCGTGCTGCGCATCCATCGCGACGGCTATCATGCGCCTGAAGAGATCCAGTCAGAGCTGGCCTGGATCATGGCGCTGCGCGCCGAACGGGTCATCGAAACCCCCCAGCCCATCCCGGGCATCGACGGCGTTCTGGTGCAAAGACTGATGTCACCCAGCGGCCTTCCGCCCCGATATGCCGTCGCCTTTGAATTTGTGGAGGGCCGGGAACCCGAACAGGGCACGGAGCTCGCCCCCTCCTTCCACATGCTGGGCTCCCTGACGGCCCGGATGCATGGCCATGTTCAACAATGGCAGCGGCCGGAAGGCTTTACCCGCAAGGTATGGGACTTCGAATCGATGTTCGGCAGGGTGCGGCACTGGGGACCCTGGGAGGAAGGCATGGGCCTTACCCCCGACGGCGCGCGCCTGCTGACGCGCACGCTCCACGTGATCAGGGAAAGGCTTGACCGCTTCGGCCGCGGCCCCGACCGGTTCGGTCTTGTTCATGCCGACATGCGTCTGGCAAACCTGCTGGTCGCGCCCCCTCACCTCCATGTAATCGACTTCGACGACTGCGGCCTGAGCTGGTACCTCTATGATTTTGCCACCGCCGTCAGCTTCTTTGAGGATGATCCCGTCGTTCCGGAACTGATGGAGGCATGGGTCGAGGGCTATCGCACGATCGCTCCCCTTGGCGCGGCGGAGGTCGCCGAATTGCCGACGCTGGTGGCCGCCCGGCGTATCCTGCTCACCGGCTGGATCGCGGCGCACGCCGAGGTTCCCATCGCCCAACAGTTAGGGACGAAATTCACCGACAACACCCTTAAGGTCGCGGAGCATTTCCTGAGCTACGTGGCCTGACCCACCTCGAACGACATCTCATCAGCACAGGCCATCAACACAGGATTTCTTTCATGTTCACGTCACTCAAGGGCCGCTCCGTCATCGTCACCGGCGGCAGCAAGGGCATTGGCCGGGGCATAGCCCTGCGTTTCGGCGAAGTCGGCTGCAAGGTTCTCATCGTGTCGCGCACGCTTGCCGACGCTGAAAAGGTCGCGGCCGAAATCACGGCCGTCGGCGGCACCGCCACGGGCTTCGCCGCTGACGTTTCCTCACCCGAGCAAGCCCGGAGCATGGCGCAGACAGCCGTTGATCTTCACGGCGGCATCGACATTCTGTGCGCCAATGCAGGCATCTTCCCGGCTGCCACCCTCGACGTGATGACGCCGGAGGACTTCGATCATGTGATCAACACAAACCTGCGCAGCACGTTTCTCACCGTGTCCGCCTGCCTTCCCGCCATCAAGGCGCAAGGCAAAGGCCGTATCGTGCTGACCTCTTCCATCACCGGCCCGATCACCGGCTATCCCGGCTGGTCCCATTATGGGGCGAGCAAGGCAGGCCAGCTTGGCTTTGCCCGCACCGCGGCCATCGAACTCGCGCCCTTCGGCATCACCATCAATTCGGTCATGCCAGGCAATATCCTGACGGAAGGATTGCTGGAAAACGGTCCCGATTATGTCAAACAGATGGAAGCCGCCATCCCGCTGGGACGACTGGGCACGGTCGCCGACATCGCCAACGGTGCGCTCTTTTTTGCCTCCGACGAGGCGGGCTTCATCACTGGACAGACCCTGGTCATTGATGGCGGGCAGGTGTTGCCCGAATAGGGCCTGCCCCAAAAGAGAGGCGCCCGGCCCGAACCGGCAAAGGGGAAAGCCAGATCGGATGCCGGGCGCAGAAACGGATGCCAGCCCCGACAGGCAGGGAACCTGCCAGGGCAACCGGCGGGGAACCAGCTTTCAGCTATCCGTTTCAGCCATTTTGATGTCGCGCAGGAAGCCCTGAAGATGGGGCTGCCGCTTGAGCGCCGTTTCGGCAAGAATGCCGACATTATAGGCCTCGCGGTGCTCCGGCTCGCGGATCGCGACCATCGGATCTTCGCCGTCGCGAACATAACCCAGCGAGAAGCAGCCCAACTGGTAACCCATCAGCTTCAGCAGATCATCCGGCAGCGTCTTGGCGATCTCAAGCGGCGTCGAGAGGTATTGGTTTTCCTCCTGACGAACCCAGCCGACAGCATAAGTGATATTGATGGCCTGGCGCAGCTTGTCGGACTTGTTCTCCCCCGCGCCATGGAACACCTTGCCGGAGTAAAAGAGCGCTGATCCGCGCTTCATGACGGCGGGAAGGCTGTCGGAAATATCATATTTCTTGCGGGTCGAGAGGTGGCTGCCGGGCACGACGCGGGTGGCCCCCATCTCTTCCGTGTAGTCGGTCATCGCCCACAGCAGGTTGCACTGGATCTGATAGTCGAGCGGGAACGGGAAAAAGTCCCATGCGACCTCGTCCTGATGCAGCTTCTGGGCGGGGGAGCCCGGATAGACGCTGATGACCTGTGTCAGGTGAAGCTGGAAGGCCGACGCCTGCTGCAGCACGATGCCGGCCACGCCCAGCGCCGTC
>JAATFR010000202.1 GCA_015655095.1 Hyphomicrobiales bacterium
CGGATACGCAGCACCTGATCCACGGGCAGGACGAAGATCTTGCCGTCGCCGATCTGGCCGGTCTTGGCCGCGGCGCTGATCGCCTCCACGACGCGATCGGCCAGGTCGCCTGAGGCGGCAACCTCGATCTTGATCTTGGGCAGGAAATTCACGGCGTATTCAGCGCCGCGATAGATTTCCGTCTGCCCCTTCTGGCGACCATGACCCTTCACTTCGGTGACAGTCATGCCCTGAATGCCGAGAGCCGTCAGCGCTTCGCGAACTTCGTCCAGTTTGAACGGCTTGATGATCGCAACTATGAGTTTCATATCTCTCTCCCTTGCTCGGCCGTTACTGGATGGTTTCGCCATGCAGGCTGATGTCGAGACCCTCGACCTCTTCCTGTGGCGAGACACGCAGGCCGAAGATCGCCTTGACGATCATCAGCAGCACAAAGGTGCCGACACCGGACCAGATGAGGGTGGCAGCGACACCTTCGATCTGGATGATGACCTGACCCCAGTTGCCTT
The DNA here is from genome assembly GCA_015655095.1 of Hyphomicrobiales bacterium. GTDB lineage: Bacteria > Pseudomonadota > Alphaproteobacteria > Parvibaculales > Parvibaculaceae > JAATFR01. The sequence continues at coordinate 510 of JAATFR010000202.1, forward strand.
CGAGGCCGCCCGACTTGCCGCCGATGGCGGTGGAGGCGAACACGCCGGTGAGAATGGCGCCGACGATGCCGCCGATGCCATGCACGCCGAACACGTCGAGCGAGTCGTCGTAACCAAGGGCCTTCTTGAGGCTGGTGGCGCCCCAGAAGCAGATCAGGCCTGCGAAGAGACCGATCCAGAGTGCGCCGACCGGATCAACAAAACCGGCGGCAGGGGTGATCGCGACCAGACCGGCCACGGCGCCCGAGCAGAGGCCCAGAAGGGTGGGTTTCTTGTGGATAACCCATTCAGCCGTCATCCAGGCCAGAGCCGCCATTGCGGTGGCGATCTGCGTGACAACCATGGCCATGGCGGCACCGGTGCCTGCGCTCAGAGCCGAACCGGCGTTGAAGCCGAACCAGCCGACCCACAAAAGGGCAGCGCCGATCATGGTGAGCAGGACATTGTGGGGAGCCATGTTCTCATGACCGAAGCCCTTGCGAGGCCCGAGCACGAGGCAGCCGACGAGGCCCGCGATACCGGCGTTGATGTGAACGACCGTACCGCCGGCATAGTCCAGAACGCCCAGACCGCCGAGGAAGCCGCCACCCCAGACCCAATGGGCGATGGGCGCGTAGATGAAGATCAGCCAGAGGGTGATGAAGGCGACCAGCGACCCGAACTTCACGCGATCGGCGAAGGCGCCGATGATGAGGGCGGGGGTGATGATCGCGAAGGTCATCTGGAAGACCATGAACAGGCTTTCCGGAATCGTGCCGGAAAGGGCCGTGGCGTCAAGACCGGTCAGGAACAGGCGGTCGAGACCGCCGATATAGGACTGCATCGAGCCGCCGTCGCGGAATGCGAGCGAGTAGCCGATGATGGTCCAGAGGACCGTAACCAGGCAACAGATCATGAAGGTCTGTGCCGCCATCGTGACGACGTTCTTTTTGCGGACCATACCGCCGTAAAACAGGGCAACGCCCGGAATGGTCATCATCAGAACGAGAGCGGTCGAGGTGAGCATCCAGGCTGTGTCGCCTGAGTTCAGTGTCGGTGCGGTCGCATCCTCCGCGAAGGCAGTTCCCATGGTTGCGAGTAGTCCTATGGTTCCTGCCGCAGCCCCCAGGCCAAGTGCACGGAACCACCCGCTATTTCTTGATTTCTCTGTCATCCGTCTCTCCATGAAGCGCCGGGTTGGTGGCCCCGGCTGGCTTGCTCCGGCATTTCTTCCCTACGCCCCTCGCAAATGGGATGCCAGTGCCTGGCCTTTCCTTCTCAAAAAACGTGCCGGACGAAAAAAACGATTACGGAATGATTGTTTCTCCCGAATCCCGCCCCATGCGCCCCACCCGGTGCTGATCAAATCTACATCAATTTGCTTTCGGAATAGCCAATTTCTGAAAATTGCCTAAATATTAGGCTTTAATTTGGCTGGTTTTTATCAGCGGGCATGTCCGGGGCGATGGCTCATGCCAGATCGGCCAGAAGGTCTGCCAGCCTAATATTCAGCAAAAAGAAGGATATGCGGTCAAGACGGGCCGCTCCCCGCCGATCCACCGGCTCATCCACAGGGGACGGACGGACGCGACGCTGGCTGGAAACCTTTTCGGGAGGTCCTTCAAATCAGTAGGAGGACGAGGTCGCCTTTGCCCAGGCAGGCTCCGCGGCATTTTCCGGTGCTGGAGCGGCTTGCGGCACGAGGGTGGCGGCATGCGCCTTCTTGCGCCGGTCGAGTTCCTCGGTGATGTAGGCGATAAGCACCATCAGCAGCGCGGCGGCCAGATCCACGCCATATCTGAGGCCGGGCACATGGGTGTTGAGGTTGATAACGTCGCCGGTGAGCGAAATCACCGTGCCGAGTGTAAAGCAGGGCAGGCCATTGCGTCCGATCAGCGTGAACCAGCGCAGTGGTGCGTGGGACCAGTCCGCCTCAATGCGGCTGACTGTGATGCGGACAAGCCAGGCGAGCGACAGAAAACTCAGCAAGCGAAGAACATGGAGGTCGGATTTGCTGATCGGATAGATCAGGTCAGTGATCTCTTTGGGGGGGAATGTCTGGCTCGCGTCAGGAAACTGCCAAATGAGCGCCTGCATGGCGGCGGCGGCGGCAAACAGGCCCGCCGCCCATGTCACCTTGGCCGTATTGCGGTCCAGTGCGGCCAGAATATCCGTACCGCGAATGCCGAAAGTCATACCGAGGATGAAGATGAACTGCCAGGCGAAGGGATTGTAGAAATAGCCGGTCGCGGTGTCGGACGGCAGAATTGTATTGAGCTGGGGCGCGAGCCACCAGACGAGGAAGCTCGTGCCTAGCATCCGGATCGGCGCGCGGGTCAGGCCGCGCACGAACAGCGGCACGAACGACATCAGGATGATGTAGACGGTGAGAATATTGGCAAGCGTCGGCTGGGTGAACAAGGTGACCAGCGCAACCAGATAGCCCAGCGGGTCCTCGACCAGAAACTGGCCAAAGCCGTTCCAGAGGGTTTGATAGGCGAGGCCGAAGTGTGTGAGGAGCGCTGAAGCAAGACTCAGTCCCAGCGCTGTCGCCAGATAGGCGAGATAAAGCTTGCCCGAGCGGCGGTACATGCGCGTTGCCGCCACCTTGTAGCCGGAACGAGCTGAAACCTTGGCGAAGGCGATGGTGGCTGCAAGGCCCGAAATGAAGACAAAGAGTTCACTCGCGTCGGCCAGCGCGAAGTTGCGCATGGTGATATGCGAAAGCGGGCTCAGTGAAATATGATCGGCGACGATGAACAGCAGCGCCAGTCCCCGGAAAAAATCAATCCACTGATTCCGCTGGGTCATCATGGGCTGTACCTGCGTTGAGGAAGTTGCCATCGTCGGGCTTTCTTGGGCGAGGGAGGGGGCAGACAGCCAAGCATCTCTGCTCCCAGCCATTCAACATTAACCAATCGGTAATCTTTTAAAAGGGAGATTTTACGGCAGCATTGAGGAAGTGCGGGGAGGGATCGTGACATTGACGCGTCGTTTCAGGGCTTCGTTCATGGAACGGAAGTCGGCCTCAAACCTGTCGGTGTGGATGAGCCAAAGCAGGGCGCCGCTGAAACTTTCACCATGGACGAAGCGGGTGCCTTCGCCTGAGGGCACCAGCGCGAAATAGTGCTCGCCATCGAAAAGCCGGGGCAGGGCAAGGCGTCCGCGCCAGCGGATCAGGAGACCCGGATCGACTGAAAGCAGGGTAGGCTGGAAGCTGCGGGCCGCCCCGCCGTGCGAGGAAAGCCGCACCTTGAGGCGCTGGCCCGGGCGCAATGTGCCCTCGATATGCGTGATGAACGGGTTCCAGCCGGGGTAGGCGGGAAAGTCGCGAAGAACCTCCCAGACGGCGTTGGCGGGGGCCTCGATCTCGATTTCGGTCCGCAACTCGCGCTTCGGCACAAAAACAAAGAGGGCGATCAGGGCAAGGGCGGCAGCCAGATACAGGAAGATCATACTGTTTTCCGTCGCCCCCCGGCTGAGCGTTCGATTCGAATCCATCCATCTGTTTCTGTTTTGTTTATGCCCATTTTAGCGCCGGGATACACCCCCGGGGGCGATCTGCCGGGCTGATTTGGCGGAAAATGCCTGTATCCTGTCCTTTCCGCCAATCCATGCGCCAGCTAGCCTTTGAGGATGATGACAAGACACACCATTGCTTCTTCCTGCGTGGCTGAGCCACGCCGCGTTGTCATGCTGGGCTATGACGGCGCGCAGATTCTCGACATCACCGGGCCGATGCAGATTTTTGCGGCGGTGGCGGAAGCGGGGGGCAAGCCGGGCTACAGCATCGAGCTGACGGCGCCCCGCGCCGGAAAGATCACCACCAGTTGCGGCCTGACGCTTGGCATTGAGCGAAGCATCGAGGCCTTTACCCCCGGCGATCTTGCCGGGGTCGACACGTTTTTGATTTCCGGGGGGCCGGGCATCAAGGAGCTTGCCGGCGATTCCTCGGTCGTCCGTTTTGTGCGTGATGTCGCCGCGGCGGCCCGGCGCACGGCATCCGTCTGCACCGGGGCAATCCTGCTGGCGGAGGCGGGACGGCTCAACCAGCGCAGGGCCGCGACCCACTGGGCCTATGTGGACGCATTCCGTGAGCGCTATCCGGCGGTGGAACTCGATGCGGACGCGATTTTTGTGCGCGATGGCGAGATCTGGTCATCGGCCGGAGTGACGGCGGGCATGGACCTGGCGCTGGCCATGGTCGAGGCCGACCATGGGCGCGAGGTGGCGCGAACCATAGCGCGCCATCTGGTCATGTTTCTGATGCGTCCCGGCGGCCAGTCCCAATATTCGATGAGCCTTGCCGCCCGGATCCCGGACGAAGGGCGGATCGGAACTGTCTGCGCCTATGTCATGGCTCATCCGGATGCCGATCTCTCCGTGTCTGTGCTGGCCGGGCGCGCAGCTATGAGCGAGCGCGGCTTTGCCCGCCATTTCAAGGCCGAGACAGGCATGACTCCTGCCGATTTCGTTGAGCGGGCGCGGCTTGATCTGGCCCGCCGCCTGCTCTGCGACGGCGATCTCAGCCTCGATCGGGTGGCCGGGGCGTGCGGCTTTGGCACCGCAGAACGGATGCGCCGGACTTTTATACGCCATCTCGCCATTACGCCGGGGGCTTACCGCAACCGTTTCCGGACGAGCCGTGCCGACCCTTCCACTCTCCTTCCCGCTGAAAGGAATATCCATGTCCACTGAGCGCACGATTGGCATATTGCTGTTTGACGATGCCGAGGAACTTGATTTTGTCGGGCCGTTCGAGGTCTTCACCATGTCGAATGAGGTCCGGGGGCAGCAGAGTGGCGCCGCACCTGACCGGGTTGTCTTCATTTCCGAACGGGGCGGGCAGGTCAAGGCCCGCAAGGGGATGCGCGTCGAGACCGATCATTCGTTTGAAACCGCGCCGAAGCTTGATGTGCTGCTGGTGCCGGGCGGGCAGGGCACGCGCGCGCTGGTCGAGCACAAGCCATTGCTGGCATGGGTCGAACGGGTGGCGGCAGACTGTGAATGGGTCACGAGCGTATGTACCGGCACGCTGGTGCTGACGGCGGCGGGGCCGGCGCGCGGCAAGCGCGTCACCACCCATTGGGGCTTCATTGAGGCGTTGCGCGCGCGCGGCGAGGCGAGCGAGGTGGTCGAGAACATCCGCTATGTCCGGGATGGCAATCTGGTGACGAGCGCCGGCGTTTCGGCGGGCATCGACATGGCTCTGTGGCTCGTGGGCCAGTGGCATAGCCCGGCCCATGCGCGCGTAACCCAGCGGGCCATGGAATATGATCCGGCGCCGCCCTACAGCGCGGATGTTTAGGGCTGACCTTTTGTCAAAACTGCCTACACTCTCCCGACTGCTATCAAGCATAAAAAAATCGGGAGAGAAAATGACTGGCAGCTTCAGGCTCGATCCGGCGCTGTTCCGCGAGACGGCGATTTCGGAGGAAACAAAAGGCATCAATGCCTTCATTATCGATTTGATGAAGGGTGTGCCGGAATGGTGGGATGTCGGCGCACAGACGATGCGCGATATCCGTGCGCGCGGCGAAGGGCCTTTTCCGCCTGCGGTCAAATCGCCCCGCGCCCGCACAATCGAGATTGATGGCAAGGGCGGGCACAAGATTCCCTTGCGCATCATCGCGCCAGACAACCCCAAAGGCGTCTATCTGCATATTCATGGAGGCGGCTGGGTGCTGGGCGCGGCGGACCAGCAGGACCCGTTGCTCGACCGGCTGGCTGATAATGTCGGGCTCGCCTGCGTCAGCGTCGAATATCGCCTTGCGCCGGAGCATCCTTATCCGGCAGGCCCCGACGATTGCGAAGCCGCGGCGCTCTGGCTGATCAAAAACGCGAAAGCCGAGTTCGGTGCCGAGGCTCTTTCCATCGGTGGCGAATCGGCGGGCGGACACCTTGCCGCGGTCACGCTGCTGCGCCTGCGCGACCGGCATGGCTATACGGGCTTCAAGGCGGCAAACCTTGTTTTCGGCGCTTTCGACATGAGCATGGCGCCGACTGCCCGCCAGTTCGGCAATGAGCGGCTCATTCTGCGCACCATCGACATGGAGCGTTTCATCGACGCTTTTCTGGCCCATGGCGAGGATCGCCGGGACCCGGATATTTCGCCGCTTTATGCCGATCTGAAGGGACTGCCGCCCGCGCTGTTCACGGTCGGCACGCGCGACTCGCTGCTTGACGACAGCCTGTTCATGTCTGCGCGCTGGAGTGCCGCGGGCAATGAGGCGGAGCTGGCCATTTACCCGGGCGGCGCGCATGGCTTCATCGCTTTCCCCGGCGCATTGGCCGCCTCGGCGCTGGATCGCATCGACGGCTTCCTCATGGCGACAGCCCTTTAAAAACAAGAAACTCAGTACAGGACATATTCATGAGTGAGATGATCGAGGTTTGCCGCAACAGCGTGCAGAGCTGGGAAATCGACCAGATGGGCCATATGAACGTGCAGTTCTATATGGACAAGGCGCAGCAGGGGCTGGCGGCTTTCTCGACCGCGCTGGGCTTCGGCCCTTCGCAGGTAAGAGCGGCGGGCGCGCAACTGTTGCCACTCGACCATCATGTCCGGTTCCTGCGCGAGCAGCGGCCGGGCGCGCCCTTTTTCCTGCGTGCGGGATTTCTGGGGCACACGGCGCACGGCCTGCGGATCTATGAGGAGATGGTCAACACCGCCAGCGGTGACGTCGCCGCCACGTTTAGCGGCGAGGTGGCATTGCTGGATGATATGACGCGCCAGATAAAGCCGATGCCGGATGCCATGCGCAAGGCAGCGGAAGGCTTCGCCATCGATCTTCCCGCCCACGGCGCGCCACGAGGCCTGACGCTCTATGAACCGCGCCCCGCGCCGGTGCTGGATCAGGCCATCGGGATGGGCATGGTCCCCACCTATCAGGGCATGGTCCAACCTGCGCAATGCGATGGTCAGGGCCGCCTTGGCTCCCGCCATTTCATGGGGCTGGTGTCTGACTCCATTCCCAACCTGCTGGCCCAGACTCAGGGCGGCGACCGCTCAAAATCGCCGAAAGTCGGTGGGGCGGCGCTTGAATATCGCTTTATTTATCGCCGTTTTCCCGTATTGGGCGATGTGCTTGTGCTGCGCAGCGGTCTGAAGGAAGTGATGCCCAAGACCTACACCTGGTGCCACTGGCTTTTCGATTTTGAAACCGGGGAGGCGGTGGCGACGGCGGAAGCGGTGGCGATTGCGCTTGATCTCGAAACCCGCCGGTCCATCCCCATTCCAGACGAGATGCGGGAAAATCTGGGCCGTCTGGTGATCGGCGGGCTTGGAGTCTGAATGATCGGCGCTGCGGAAAGGTTCAGAGCTTCCGCAGCGCGACGTCGCGGATGCGATGGTCCGGCCCCTTGCGCAGTATGAGGTCGGCGCGCTGGCGGGTGGGTACGATGTTCTTGTTGAGATTGAGCAGGTTGATCGAGGTCCAGATACTGTCCGCCGTGGCCACGGCTTCTTCATCCGTCAGCTTTGAGTACCGGTGGAAATAGGCCTTGGGGTCGGCGAAGGAGGTGCGGCGCAGGCTCAGAAACCGGTCGATATACCAGCCCCGGATTGCGGACTCATCCGCATCAAGATAGATCGAGAAATCGAAAAAATCGGACACGAAGGGCTGATGCTCTTCCACTTCTGCCGAGCGCCAGGGCTGGAGCACGTTAAGACCTTCCACGATCAGGATATCGGGCTGATCGACGATGGTTTCCTCGCCGGAGATGATGTCGTAGGAGAAATGCGAATAGACCGGGGCAGCTACCTTGTGCTTGCCCGCCTTGACGTCGGCGAGAAAGCGGATGAGGCGCATGATGTCGAAGCTTTCGGGAAAGCCCTTCTTCTGCATCAGGCCGCGCTCTTCCAGCACCTTGTTGGGATAGAGAAAACCGTCCGTAGTGATGAGATCGACCTTGGGGTGGTTGGGCCAGCGTGCCAGCATGGTGCGCAGAATGCGCGCCGTCGTGCTTTTGCCCACGGCCACGGAACCGGCGACGCCGATGATGTAGGGGACCTTGGCGAACTTCTGGCCGATGAAGCCGTTAGTTACGCGGTAGAGTTCCTGTGTGGCCGCGACATAGAGGTTGAGCAGGCGCGAGAGCGGCAGATAGATCTCGCTCACCTCGTCGAGCGAAACCCTCTCGCCATAACCCTTGAGTTCTTCAAGTTCCTCGGCGGAAAGCGGCAGGGGCGTGTCGGCACGCAGCTTGCCCCACTCCTGTGAGGTGAAATGACGGTAAGGCGAAAGCTCATTCGCGCTTTTCACGTCTTCCATTATCATCCGGTTGCCCTCGGATTACGCGGTTACGGCCCGGTTTTCCGGGAGGCTTTTTCGTCGATGCCTGAGCGGCCTTCACGGCGCGCAAGCTCCTTATAAACCTCACCGGGGCTTATGCCCATGGATGTCATCAATACCAGCCAATGATAGAGGAGATCAGCGGATTCTGAAATGGTTCCGGCCAGGTCGCCGCTTGCTGCAGCAATTACCGTCTCGACGGCTTCCTCGCCCATTTTCTGGGCACACTTCAGCGTACCGCGCGCCAGCAGGCGCGCGCTGTGTGAGGTCGAGGGCTCCGCGCCGCGCCGCGCCTCGATCACCTTGTAGAGACGGTCGAGCTGGTGCGCATTACAGTCCGGCGGGACATCCTTGTTCGCGGCATCGGCCGTCATGGTTGGGTCCTTGAGAATGGCGGAACGCACGGATGATCGAAACCGCTCCTCACTAGCAGATTTGAGGTCTGCCCGCCAGTCCGGGGGCGGAATGCTGTCAGGTTCATGATTTTTCCTGCCAGAAAGGCGGCACATTGCGAAATTCACGCCAGAGCTTCATTGTTTTCTTCATGTCAGTGTCATGAGTTTTGTGATGATATTTGCGCAACCGGGCGGCGCCTGCGCGCGCCGCCGTCTTGCTGCCGTTCTTTTCCACATGAGCAAGAATGGCTTCGCTCATGACGATGTCGTTGAGCTTGCCGAACAGGGTCTGGAGTTTTGACAGGCTGGCAAGGAACGGTTGCACTTTTTCTTCCGGGAAAGCGGCCTGAAAGAAGGAGAGATTATAGCGCAGCCGCTTGAGCCGCTTGCGAAGGTCGTGGCGGTCTTCGGTATCGAGCGTTTTCAGGTTGCTGCCAAGTGAGGCCACTTTTTTCATGAGCTGGTCGAGGGAGCTGGCCGCAAATCCGGTGGCGGGCTCCGGCGCGGGAACGATGTCCCGCCCGCGCCAGCTTTTCTCTTCAAGGGCAAGGGCGAGGCGCAAGACGAATCGGGTGGTGCGCCTGTCGCTCAGAATGCGGATGACATGATGCCATGCGTGCTTCTGTTCCTTGCTCACCTCATCGCGTAAGGCCGCGAGACCGGTGTCGCCGGGAAACGCTTCTTCAGCAGGCGGAAGTATGATTGAAAGGAACACGTCGAGGTCGCGTGCCTTGCCCAGCAGTCGGGCCAGATATTGCGCATCCTTCTCGATGGCCTTGAGGCCGGGAAAGCGGATGGCGTCCGAAAAGAGCTCCAGCGCCGAGCGAAGACGCCGGAGCGACACACGCATCTGGTGCAGCGCCGTGGGGTCGCTTTCCTCCATGACGGCGGGCAGGTTCGCCACGAACTGGCCAAGGCAGTTGTCGAGGATGGCGATATAGGCATCCTCGATATTCATATCCGCGCTCACCATCGCGTCGCTGGCATGGACCGCACCGGGCCTGGTGCCGAGCGCGAGATCGAAGCCGCGTTCCGCCTTGCCGCGAATGCCGATGGTGCAGGGCGCGAGCTTGATGATCTCAAGCGCCAGCTCATAGAGCGACGCAGGCGGCCCGGACCTGAGCTCCAGTTCGATTTCACACAAGGGGCGCACAAGCTCGCCTGAGCGCGTACTGCCGGTATCAATGGCGATCAGGATGACGCCACCCTGCGCTGTCGCCTTCTCGATCTCGCAACGGGTGACCCGGGTTTCAACGATGGGGTTGAGAGGGGCGCTTGCGGCAATATCCTCAATCTGGCCGCGGATCTCATCCGGCAGCAATGAAAAGCGGGGAGCTGCGGTTCCTGGGGGGACGGCGGTTTCATATTCACCGCGATGAAGCGCGATGCCGCTCTTTTTCGAAGGTGTCTTCAGGGTCTGGATCAGCCCGTTGCCGGTCTCGCGCAGGCGGGCGACGATGCCAGCGCTGGAAAGGGTGAAGCCGGGCGTGTCGAAATAGACCGAGCGCAGGTTTGTGACCGTGGTTTTCCCAGACCCGGTCAAGGCCCTGAAGCGCTCGTCCTCCCGCAGAGCTTCAAGGTCCGCTGGTGCGAACATGAGCTTAAGTTCCACCTCGAAGCTCATTAAATCCCCCTGCTCCGCGAAAAGCCTTATAGCCGCATCGGGATGCCTGCCGCCGTCATATACGCCTTGGCTTCCCCTATTGTATACTCGCCGAAATGGAAAATGGATGCGGCAAGTACAGCACTTGCGTGGCCTTCGCGCACCCCTTCGACCAGATGCTCCAGCGTGCCGACGCCGCCGCTCGCGATGACGGGGATGGTCACAGCATCGGCGACCGCGCGGGTGAGGGCGAGGTCAAACCCCGATCTGGCCCCGTCCCGGTCCATCGAGGTGAGCAATATTTCGCCTGCCCCGAGCTCCATGACCTGACGGGCGAAGGAAACCGCGTCGATGCCGGTGGTGGCGCGTCCGCCATGTGTGAAAATCTCCCAGCGTCCTGGCGCCACGGCCTTGGCGTCGATGGCGACGACAATGCATTGGCTGCCAAATTTCTCCGCCGACCCACGCACGAAATCTGGATTCTTCACAGCAGCCGAGTTGATCGACACCTTGTCGGCCCCGGCCAGCAGCAACTGGCGCACATCCTCGACCGTGCGCACGCCGCCGCCAACCGTGAGCGGCATGAAGCATTGCTCCGCCGTGCGCCGCACCACATCCATCATGATGCCGCGTTCTTCGTGGCTGGCGTTGATGTCGAGGAAGCAAAGCTCGTCGGCGCCTGCGGCGTCATAGGCGCGGGCGGCCTCGACCGGATCGCCCGCATCGCGCAGATCGACAAAATTGATGCCCTTGACGACGCGGCCGTCCTTTACGTCAAGGCAGGGGATGATGCGGGCTTTCAGCATTACGCCGCCTCCGCGATCACGCGCAGAGCTTCGGCGGGGTCAAGCCTGCCATCATAAAGCGCGCGTCCGGAGATGGCGCCCTCGATGCCGGGTTCGTTCGCCTCGATCAGCGCGCGCAGGTCTGCGATAGAGGAGAGCCCGCCGCTTGCGATCACCGGCGTCGAGATGGCGCGGGCAAGCGCCAGCGTCGCCTCGATGTTGAGCCCGGTCATGGCGCCGTCGCGCGAAATGTCGGTGTAGATGATGGTGGCAACGCCTGCATCCTCGAAGCGCCGGGCCATGTCGGTCACATCGAGTTTGGAGACTTCCGCCCAGCCCTCAACCGCGACCTTGCCGTCGCGGGCGTCGAGTCCTACCGCGATCCGTCCCGGAAAGAGCTTGCAGGCCTCGCGCACGAGCTTGGGGTTCTTCACCGCCGCCGTGCCGATGATGACGCGGCTGACGCCCTTTTCCAGCCACATGTCGATGGTGGCGAGGTCGCGGATGCCGCCGCCGAGCTGCATGGGAATATGGATCGCCCCCAGGATCGCCTCGACTGCCGCGGCATTGACCGGGCGTCCCTCGAAAGCGCCGTTGAGATCGACAAGATGCAGATAGGCAAAGCCCTGCGCCTCGAAGGTGCGGGCCTGGGCGGCGGGATCGTCATTGAAGACGGTGGCCTTGTCCATCAGGCCATGGACAAGACGGACGCACTGGCCGTCCTTGAGGTCGATGGCGGGAAACAGGATCATGTCAGTCTCCTCACGGACGCCACTTCAGGAAATTTCCGATCAGCGCGAGACCAAGCGTCTGGCTCTTTTCGGGATGGAACTGGGTGCCCGCCATATTGTCCCGCGCCACGGCGGCGACGACTGGCCCGCCATAGTCGGTGCGGGCGATCACATCCGCCTCGTTGGCCGCGGCCAGGGCATAGGAATGGACGAAATAGGCATGAAGCCCTTCGGGGCCTGTTTCGATGCCCTCGAACAGCGGGTGGGGCCGGGGCAGGGTCAGCGTGTTCCAGCCCATATGGGGGATCTTGAGCGCCGGATCGGACGGGGTGATCTGCGTTACGTCGCCGGCGATCCAGTCGAGCCCGGGAAAAACGCCATGCTCCAGCCCGCGCGTCGCCATCAGCTGCATGCCGCCGC
>JAATFR010000074.1 GCA_015655095.1 Hyphomicrobiales bacterium
GCCGGCGGCAACATCGGCGCGGCCTGGATCATGGGCAATCTCTATTATCAGGGCCGGGGCGTGGTCCAGTCCGACAAGCAGGCCTATGAATATTACTATCAGGCGGCGATGGGCGGTCATCCCGGCGCGCAGACCATGGTCGGGCTCTATCTGGAGCAGGGCAATGCCGACGCTGGGGTGAAAAGGGACTATGCCCAGTCGCGCCAGTGGCTAGAGAAGGCCGCGATGCAGCGCTTTCCCGACGCGCAATACCAGCTCGGGCGCATCTACCGCGATGGCATCGGCATCGATCCTGAGCCTTCCGAGGGCATACGCTGGTACATTCTGGCGGCCACCAAGCATTATGTGCCCGCCTATCTGGCGCTTGCCAAAATCCATTTCGAGGGCGCGAAGGATATTCCCAAAAATTACGTCGACGGCTGGATGTATTTGGAGCTGGCCCAGAAGTTTCAGGGCGAGGGCGACCAGCAGGCCGTGGCGGACGCCGTGGCCAAATACGGCAGATGGGCCTCGGACTCGCAAAAGCGCGACGGCGCGGCCAAGGTGGATGGCTGGCTCGTCAAGCACCCCAACCCGAACGAGGGATAAAAATCATTATCCCCGCTTCGTCATCCCGTCTTTGCTCCTGAACGAGGCGGCAAAGCCGTTGCGCGCGATCTGGCCAATCTCATCCCTGCCAAGGCCGAGCGCATCGGCCACCGCCTGATAATTGCTGTTCAGATAGCCGCCGAAATAGGCTGGATCGTCTGAATTGAGCGTGACGTTGAGCCCCAGATCCAGCATCCGCCTCAGGGGATGCTGGTGCAGCGCCTCGACCCGGCAGAGCGCGAGGTTTGACAACGGACAGACGGTCAGGGGCATCCTGTCAGCCGCGAGACGCCTCACCAGTTCCTTGTCTTCAAGCGCGCGATTGCCGTGATCGACCCGCTCGACGCCCAGAACGTCGAGCGCCTCCCAGACATATTCAGGCGGGCCTTCCTCGCCCGCATGGGCGACGAGACGGAACCCTTCCCGCCCAGCCCGGGCGAATACGTTTTTAAATTTTGACGGCGGGTGACCAACCTCCGAGCTGTCAAGACCAAGACCGAGGATCCGGTCCTTGTAGGGCAGGGCAAGATCGAGCGTGCGCTCGGCGTCATCCTCGTCAAGGTGGCGCAGCAGGCACATGATCAGATGAGCCCTGATGCCGAACAGCCGCTCGCCATCGGCAAGGGCGCGCAACAAGCCGTTAATCACTGTTTCAAAAGCGACGCCGCGCGCGGTATGCCCCTGCGGATCGAAGAAAATCTCGGCATATCGAACATTGTCGGCGGCTGCTCGCCCAAGATAGGCGAGGGCGAGATCGTAGAAATCCTGCTCCGTGATGAGCACCGACATGCCCTGATAGTAGATGTCGAGGAAATCCTGAAGGCTGGAAAAGGCATAGGCCTTACGCAATTCACCGGCGCTGGCATAGGGGAGGCGGATATTGTTGCGGGCCGCCAGAGCATACATAAGTTCCGGCTCGAGGCTGCCCTCGATATGAATATGCAGTTCGGCCTTCGGCAGCTTCGCGATAAACGCATCCATCCCATTTCCTATCCGAAAATAACCTTTTCCTCGCCGAACCAGAGGGGGGAGTTTTCGAGATCGACGAACTTGCGTTCATCCTCCAGCAGAGCGCGGCCGGCGGCGACGGCTTCCGACGTGCCGGAACCCGCCATGAGATCGTCCAGGCTGTTCCACCACAGTTGCGCCACGCCATCATAGGGCTCCGGCGCATGGCGCGCCGCCATGACGCCCTCGTTGACTGCGCCCTCAAGGCTATGCAACTGCACATAGCGGGCGATGCGCAGGGCCTTGCGATGGCTCGCGACCAGCGGCGCGTGACGGTTGAACCAGTAATCCTGAAACTCTGCGAGCGTGAGACCCGCCTTGCGCCTGAGGCAGAAAGTAAGCTTGAGCATATAATCCCCTGTTCTTGTTTTTGTTTCAGAGCCCCGCGATCAGGACACAGCACCTGAAGTCAAAGCTTGCTGCTTCAATAGCCTGTTTTATAAAAGATTATCTGGGCGAGACAAGATTTTACATTTAATGAGAAAATATAGAAATATTATTTATCTTATTGATATTACACATATTTAAAATTCAAGCTCCACCCATATGGGCACATGATCCGAAGGCTTTTCCCGGCCCCGGACATCGCGGTCGATCCCGCTGCCCTTGAGGCGGTCCGTCGCCTGTGGCGAAAGCAGAATATGGTCGATGCGGATGCCGTTGTTCTTCGGCCAGGCGCCGGCCTGATAGTCCCAGAACGTATAGCGGTGCGTCTCGGCGTGGCAGGCGCGCCAGGCGTCGGTGAAGCCCAGATGGATCAATTCGCGCAGCTTGCCGCGGGACTCGGGCTGGAACAGGGCGTCACCTTCCCATGCCTTGGGGTCATAAACATCGTCGGGCGTGGGGATGACATTATAGTCGCCCATCAGCGCCAGCGGCTCCTCATAGGCGAGCAGGCCCTTGGCGTGGGCGA
>JAATFR010000296.1 GCA_015655095.1 Hyphomicrobiales bacterium
GGTAGGACTGCAGACTCTGACTCTGCCTATCTAGGTTCGAATCCTAGTCCCCCAGCCAAACCAAACGCCATCAGGTAGCAAATACACCTGATCCACCCAACCTTTAGCCTAGGTTAGGGTGAGAAAGTTATGGGCAATCCAGTCAAAAGCCATAGCGGAATACCGGGCATTGCCCAGACCGTTCTACTGTGTGTGGGGCTTTGAATATTATTTGATTGGGCACACAGGTCCATGTTGGCCACTTTGAGATGGCATCCAACTTCTCGGTATCAAGAACATGTGGGTTGAATTCCACTCGGTCGGCTGGGGTGAATCTCCACATTCGCTTATAATTATTTTTTGTTTCAGCTCGATATGCAGCATCTCACTCCCCGCCATGAACAATATCTAGTTGCTGATTGAAGCCTGCAGAATCTCCGGCATCAAAAAAGCGGGTGAATGTTGAACTGATGGCTAACACAAGCCTAATTATCTCACTTCTGCCACAAACAAACAGTAAAACAAGCATATAAATAAAATCGAATCCTTGACCGCACTTGCCTTTGTAAAGGCCAGATGGCTCAACAAAAAAGAAACTAATCGATCTGGCAAAGTGGTTATATATATAAATTATTTTTTCCTCGATTTTTTATTATGGTTTGAGTAAAAAACCATCTCGCCGCCTATAGGTGCTTATCTTGCTCCTTTAGGTGCAATGCAGCGTGCGTTAATCGGAAGGGATGGGGTAGAATGAAAGTAGAGGGATGTATTTTCAAAAAGCCCTATATACAAGGGAATTTCAGACTACCCACCGAACGTATAAACAAAATAATGTATCTTTACGAGGAAAAAAATAACAATACTGGTGGAATAAAACAAAAAAGACGAGAAAAGAGCAATAACGGAAAGAAAAAATATAAGTCCGAATATGACAAGCAGAAAGTTTTATACGACGAGCAGAAAGTCCTAGAAGGAGTACTTGCTTATTTACCTGAATCTGATGGCACCAAGCTTCTGGCAAAATCTCTCATTGAGGAATATGGGAGCATCCGTGATCTGTTAAATTCGACATTTGATGAAAACAACTCACAAAACCTGAATGAGAGCGTTTTCAACTTCATAAAGTCGATACGTGCGATAATCAGCCATGTGCAGAAAAGCAAGATCGCGCATAAACCAATTCTTGGGTCTTCAAAAGCACTGACGGATTACCTTTCCTTTCAGATGTCATTTCTGCGTAAAGAACAATTCCGTATTTTGTTCCTTAACCGGAAAAATATGCTGATTCTCGATGAGATACAGGGCGAGGGGACAATAGACCATACATCGATCTATCCGCGTGAAGTTCTTCGGCGCGCACTTGAGCTCGATGCCTCGGCTCTGATCCTGGTCCACAATCATCCGTCAGGAGATCCGACACCTTCAAGCATGGATGTCTCGGTCACAAAAATGATCATCGATCTGGCTCGCCCATTCGATATCACGGTTTATGACCATATCGTGATTGGCAAAGGCAAGAATTTCAGCCTCAAGGCCATGCACCTCATATAAGCCGCATATAATATGGCCCGGCTTGTCCGGGTCATATTGCCGGGAGATGTTTCACCGATCTCAGGTCCAGCATTGACGGTAAGGAGTTTCAGCGTTCCGGATTCCATTTCCGTCCCGGCGAAATGGCGCTTGTCCACGCAGCCTTCCGGTCGCCCCCCTCGCAACCTCGCCCTCCTTTAAACCTTAAATACGACAGGCTGTCGGCGCGCTCGCCTGTCTCCAGGATAACCAAGACCGATGACGGCGCGAAACGGCAGTCACGGCTCGCTGAAGGCAAGCTGATCCGTCCAGTTGCGCAATCTACAGGAGCGTGGAGCGTCTGGAAGATGGATCCATCATAAACCCTCAAGCCATACATAGCCGCGACATCAGCAGCTCACATACCCCACTTCCCGGCACTATCACTCACCGGTCATGCCAAGAGGTTCAAACACGAGCACCTTGTGGCAATCTTCACAAACACAAATCCCCGGGGCTTCTTCGAGGTGCAGGCTGAAAACTGTATGGGATCGCGGCTATCCGCATCAGGTCCTGGAGACGACCCGCCGCGAGCACCCTATGTCGCTCTACTGCGTCTGCATGTCGACCAAAGGTGGCAGTCCTTTTTCTAGCGACCAGACAGGGCCGTGGCGGCCTCACTCCGTCAGGATGGCATCAAGCGTTATCTCGGCCTTCAGCAGTTTTGAGACCGGACACCCCGCTTTCGCCCTGGTTGTCAGATCATTGAAGGCGGCCTTGTCGATGCCCGGGATTTTGGCCTTGAGCGTCAGGTGGATGGCGGTGATGGCGAAACCGTCAACCTGCTTTTCCAGCGTGACATCAGCACGGGTTTCGAGCTTGTCAGCGATAAAGCCGGCTTCGCCGAGGATCATCGACAGGGCCATCGAAAAACAGCCCGCATGGGCCGCACCGATCAGTTCCTCGGGGTTCGTGCCGGGCTTGCCCTCAAAGCGGCTGTTAACACTGTAAGGCGCATCCTTGAGGGCTCCGGTTTCAGTTGAAATCGCACCTTTGCCGTCCTTGAAACCGCCCTGCCAGACAGCAGATCCAAACTTTTTCATCGTTTTTCTCCTTGCACCGGTGTGAAAGCCATCCGCATCAAAGCTTGATGCTCAGGAGAGAATACGCGGGGGAAGCTGTCGGGGTCCGCGGCATTCCGCCATTGCACCATACCGCCATTGCGCATGAGGCGTGACGTCAGCATCGCTGATGCAGATCGCCCGGATCTGTGAAAGGATAGATATAGAATGAATCTGGATCAATTTTGCAGGAAGGGCTGGCGTTTGCTGTTCCCTCAGCCCCCTAATTCACCCCCTAGTGAAACGCCGCGCAAGCCACCCGGTCTCCTGCTCCGCCGATCGGTTGCGTTTTATAATCATCTGGCCTGTCATGTATCACGAGCGCTACACCGTTGGCGCCGAGCAAGGGCGGCCGTCCGCCTCGTCCCCTCAGTGAAACAAGCGTCGAATAGAGTTCGACTGTCAGGGAACCATCCAGACCGGCATAGATATTCGGCAAGTCGCCCGCATCGTTCGCATTCCCATTGAGCAACCCGTGCACAACGGGTGTCATGGTATGAACATGCGAACCAGCGCTTGTGAATTTCGGGACCTTGCAATCCCCCTTCTCATGAAAATGGACTCCATGCCAGCCGGGTGTGAGCCCTGTCGCTTCGATCCGCAGCAAAACGCCACCGGGTGCATCCGTAATCTGAACAGTACCCCAGGGCGCACCATCTGCACCGAGCAACTCACCGGATATTTTTTCGGCAGCAGCCGCGGTGGCAATCGAGACCTGCACCATTATCGCTATTCCGCATACAAATATAATTGATATAAGTCTGGTCCAGAGTGTCATGAGACCCCTCCTCTCGAAGATTTAAAGAACTTCGAGCGATTCTCGACCTCTGGGCAGACCAGTCAACAGCATGACCTCAATCCGGAATGGTATCGCTACCGATCCGGATTATTTAAAAAACTGTTCATATGCATAACTGTCTCGTCCCGCTGGCTTGAAGCGGCACGCTCAGGAAAAAAGGCGCGAGCGGAAGCTGTCCGGGTCCGCCGCATTCCACCATTGTGCATAAGGCGTCGCGTCAGCATCGCTGATCAGATCGCCGGTGCCAATGAAAGGATAAATATTGTCTATGGTCCGCGCCTCGGTCGGCGTCACCCGATGATAGAGGTGATAGGGCCTCAGATCGCCGAGCTGCTCGACCCCGACCACAGCGGCCAGCCCCATGGCGGCCTCCACCGTCTTGCGATGGAAGCGGGCAACCCGTTGCGCCTTGTCCTCCACCACCAGACCGCGCTGGCGGCCCAGATCCTGGGTTGCGACGCCGGTCGGGCAGGTATCGAGATGGCAGCGCATGGACTGTACGCAGCCGAGCGCAAACATGAAGGGACGGGCCGCATTGGCCCAGTCCGCTCCCATGGCGCAGGCTGAGGCGATACCCTCGCCTGAATAGATCTTGCCGCTTGCCCCAAGCTTGATTTTGTCTTTCAGGCCCGCGCCGACAAGGGCGTTGCGCATGAAAATAAGACCTTCCGTGAGCGGCATGCCCGCATGATCAGAAAGCTCGACAGGTGCCGCGCCTGTGCCCCCTTCCGCCCCGTCGACGACGATATAATCCAGATAAACGCTGCTCGCGATCATCGCCTTCATGATCGCCATCACCTCATGGGGGTGGCCGACGCAGAGTTTGATGCCGACCGGTTTGCCGCCCGAGAGGTCGCGGAGACGGGCCGCGAACTCGATCATCTGGCGCGGAGTGCTGAATGCGGAATGGCCCGCCGGGGAGATGCAGTCCTCACCCACCGGAATGCCGCGCGTTTCAGCGATTTCCTGTGAGACCTTGGGGCCGGGCAGCACCCCGCCATGACCGGGCTTGGCTCCCTGGCTAAGCTTGATCTCGACCATCTTGACCTGAGGATCGCATGCTGCCGCGCGGAAGCGTTCGGGATCGAAATTACCATCCTTGTCACGGCAGCCGAAATAGCCCGAGCCCAGTTCCCAGACCAGATCGCCCTTATGCTTGCGATGATAGGGACTGACGGAGCCCTCGCCCGTATCATGATAGAAACCGCCCTGCGCCGCCCCCAGATTCAGCGCCTCGATGGCCTTGGCCGAGAGCGAACCGAAGCTCATGGCGGATATATTAAAAATCGAGGCATCGTAGGGCTGGGTGCATTGCGGCCCGCCAATACGTACCCGGGGCGGCTCCGCAGGCGTTCGAGCAGGCGCTATGGAGTGGACCATCCATTGATATTCACTGGAATATACATCCAGCTCTGTGCCGAAGGGATGGTCGTCCTTGTCCCCCTTGGCGCGCTCATAAACCGTTCTGCGCTGATCCAGGCTGAAGGGCCTTCCCTCCAGATCATCCTCAACCACATAAGCCCGCAGATAGGGGCGCAGAGCTTCGAATATCCAGCGCACATGCGCCGCAATGGGGTAGTTGCGCATCAGCGAGTGCTCTGGCTGAAGCACATCGCGCACGCCAAGAGCCACCAGGGGCAGAAGCAGGAGATTGACCCACAGCCAGTCCGGATGCCGGATGGCAACCGCATTGCAGACAATCAAACCGAGGATCACCAGAAGAGGAACGAGGGCGCGAAGCACGCCGCTGCGGCCAAGAAAGGCCCTGAAAAGGCTGCTGGAGTTCATATTGTTCCATTTTCCTTGCGCCATAAGGGCAAAAGGGCGGCGCACGCACCCCTAACAGATCGGTGAAAGCTTAACCCGGAAAGCTGACACATTGCATCAGACCCGTGTCAGTCCGGTGGCACCCTATCGGGGCCTTATGACGCTTTCGAGGCAGCCGGACGGCACCGGTTCCCGGGCCGCACAGAGGGTCGGGAACGGCCCGGATTCGCCTGGATTCAAGGAATTTTCTGGCTTTCACCCATATTTTCCCTGTAGGACCAAGCCGTAAACGTCTCTCTTGGTCGCCACCGGCGACTGCGTTACGGCAATGTGAGAAATGACATGAGCGACACGACCCAGATCCCCGACAACCAGCGCGCGCCCCATGATGTGGAAAGCAACTCGCAGACGGCGCCACGGCTGAAAAAACTGGCCGAGCTTCGGGCTATGGGGATCGATCCCTATCCCTACAGCTATGACCCGACCGCCCATGCCGAAGAACTGCAGCGCAAATATGAAGGCCTGGCGCTCGACACCTATACCGAGGACAAGGTGCGGGTCGCTGGCCGCATACGCGCCGTACGCAATGGCGGCATGTTCATCGATCTCGCGGACACCACCGGCCGCATCCAGGTCTATTCCGATCTGAAGACGCTCGACGAGCGCACAGTCAAGGTCCTGGAACTGATCGACATCGGCGACATGATCGGCGTAGAGGGCACAATCCGGCGGACAAGGCGCGGGGAACTGACCGTGGCCCTGCAGGACCTCACTGTCCTGTCGAAGGCGCTGCTGCCGCTGCCGGAAAAATATCATGGCCTCGTCGACATCGAGACGCGCCAGCGCCAGCGCTATCTCGATCTGATCATGAACGATGAGAGCCGGGCGGTGTTCCGCAAGCGCAGCCGCATCATTTCCGAGGTGCGGGGCGAAATGATCGATCGCGGCTTCCTTGAAGTTGAAACGCCGATGCTGCACCAGATTGCGGGCGGCGCCTCCGCGCGTCCTTTCATCACGCATCACAATGCGCTCGACATTGACCTTTACCTGCGGATCGCGCCGGAATTGCACCTGAAGCGCCTTATCGTCGGCCAATTGTCGGACCGGGTGTTCGAGATCAACCGATGCTTCCGCAATGAAGGCATCTCGCCGCGCCACAACCCCGAATTCACCACGCTCGAAGCCTACCAGGCGTTCGGCGACTACAATGACATGCTGGAGCTGACGGAAGCCATCGTCACCCGCGCCTGTCTTGCCGTGAACGGTTCACTCAGGATCAAATTCGGTGAGCGCGAGCTTGATCTGACCCGGCCATGGCGGCGCGAAACCATGACAGAACTGGTGCGCGAGGCGACAGACGTCGACTTTCTCGGCATCGAAACCGCTGAGGAGGCGCGTGAGCGCTGCAAGTCGCTGGGCCTTGTCGTCACCGGCAAGGAGAACTGGGGTCAGGCTGTCGAACTGGCGTTCGGTGAAAAAGTGGAAAAGACCCTGGTTCAGCCAACCCATGTGACCGAGCATCCGCGCGACATCTCGCCGCTCGCCAAGGGGCACCGTACCGATCCACGCCTGACCGAGCGGTTCGAGACTTTCATCAATGGCTGGGAGGTCGCCAACGCTTTCTCCGAGCTGACCGACCCGCAGGACCAGTTCACCCGCTTCGAGGCGCAGACCGCCCAGAAGGAGGCGGGCGACGTCGAGGCCCAGTCGATGGACCGCGATTTCGTCCGGGCGCTGGAATATGGCCTCGTGCCGACGGGCGGCCTTGGCATCGGCATCGACCGGTTGACCATGCTGTTGACCGATTCGGCCTCGATCCGTGACGTCATCCTGTTCCCGACCCACCGTCCGCAGAACTGACTCCTCAACGCTGGAGAACACATGAAAACGCCGCCCGGCATCCCGGGCGGCGTTTTACTTCAGAGCGACCCCGCTCTCAGGGTGCAGGTGCGTCTGCCTGCGGCAATGCCGGAGCTGGTGCCTGCGTTGCCGCCGGAACGCCCGCAGGCGGCGCGGTCTGTTCGGTCGGCGCAACCGGCAACGGCGAGCGGCGGAGCAGGCGCAGATCATGATTCTGCCCCAATGACAGCCAGAACATGATGACCAGTGCGATGATGGTGGCCGCCACAGCGATATAGCGTATCCAGCGCGGCGACTTGCCGCCCACCGTGATGTGATGCTCGGCGATCTCGCGCTGCCGGGTGATGGCGGCTGAATAGAACACCACCGTGGCGATAACGAAGATCAGCGACCAGCGGGTCTGTTCGCCATCGGAGCCAACCAGCGCCGCAAGGCTGTAGATTGCCGCCAGAATACCGATGATGACGTAAAGACTATAGGTCTTGTCCGGTATCTGCTTGTAAGCAATGACCTTGATCGAGATCGAGGAATAGATGTAGGGCAGCAGCGTCATGATCACGGCAATGGAAATGATCTTGCCGAACTGCTCACTCGCCGAGGGGGAAACCGTCAGCAACACCTGAATGGTCATGATGAGGCCGACGATGGCAAGTCCTGCCGCGGGTACGCCCTTGGCGTTCACCTTCGAGAAGATATTGGCGAAGAGCCCGTCATCTGCGGCCGCCTTGGCCGTCTGGCCAACCAGCAGCGTCCAGCCCAGCAGCGAGCCCAGGCAGCCGATGGCGGCGCAGGCGGCGACAATGTTGCCAGCGACAGGACCGAGCGCAACACGGGCGGCATCGGCGAAAGGCGCCGACGACGCGATCAGTTCCTTGTTCGGGATCATGCCCATGATCACGCTTGAACTGAGAATGTAGCAAACACCCGCGATCAGCACTCCGACCACAGTGGCGATGGGAACGTTGCGCGCCGGATTCTCCACCACACCCGCCGACACTGACGCGCTTTCAACGCCGATGAACGCCCACAAGGTGATGCTGAGCGTCGAGGCGACCGCCCCGAAGGTGCCGGTGCCAGAGACGTTCCAGCCATCCATATAGGTGCCGCCACTGAACCAGAACCAGCCCAGAACGGCCGTGCCGACGATCGGAAGGAGTGCGAACATCGTCGTGAAGGACTGAACGCGGCCGACAAGTTTGGGCCCCAGAATATTGATGTAGATGAAGAGCCAGATGATCGCGATCTGGGCAAAGGCCAGCACCCACTGGTTTCTCAATTCCGGGAAAAAAGGTGTGAGATAACCAAGACCCGCCACGACCAGCCCGACATTGCCGACGACATTCGCCAGCCAATAAATCAGGTTCGTCTGGTAGCCCATATAGTTGCCAAACGCCATGCGGGTATAGGCATAGGGGCCGCCCGCCGCCGGATTGATCGATGCAAGCTTGGCAAATACCAGAGCGAGCGATACCGACCCGATCATGGTGACGATCCAGCCGATGAGCGAAATGCCCCCTGTCGTCGCCAGATTGGCCGGGAGCATGAAAACACCCGACCCCATCATATTTCCCGCAACCATCAGTGTTGCAGGCGCAAGCCCGATCTTGCTGGAAACAGCCGCCTCAGCCATACCGCCCCTCCAATTCTGTTCTCTGAGAGATCATGCTGGGCAGAAAGGAAAATGTAAAAGGGCTATTCAGTCGCAGACTGTAATCCAGGCTGGAGTAGGCAATCGGAGCAATCTGCCGACATCTAGAAATCAAGGCAGATATTGGAGCAATTCATCGCCTTTCATCACATGACAATAAATCATATTGATTATTTCCAGTTCATGGTGATGAAGCGCGTCGCTTGCCGCCGCGCAACCATCCTCAATAACCGTCACATCGAAGCTTTCATCCGCCAGACTGCGGACCGTGGAAGAAATACACTGATCCGTAAATATCCCGGCACAAACTATATGACCGATGCCGAGATTGGTGAGAATAAGCCGAAGGTTCGTACCCGTCAGCGCGCTGTCGGTCGTCTTGGTGACGATGATTTCATCGCCGCGGGGCGCAAGCCCAGTCACAATCTGCGATGGCATCTCATCTTTCGGCAGGAGAAGATTGTTCCAGCCCGGCTTTTTCTGGCTGAGCGAGCGATCGCGTCCGTCCTTCGTCTGGCAGGCAATCCGTGCAAAGAGCACCTCATGACCCCCTTCGCGAAAAGTCTTTATCAGCT
This sequence comes from Hyphomicrobiales bacterium, assembly GCA_015655095.1. Lineage (GTDB taxonomy): Bacteria > Pseudomonadota > Alphaproteobacteria > Parvibaculales > Parvibaculaceae > JAATFR01. Next base: position 9,259 of record JAATFR010000296.1, read on the forward strand.
TTTCGATAGTGGGAATGACAATATTGTTCATACGCTCATAAAAAGGCGTCCACCTGTCATAGCCGACCTGTTCCTCGGCATTCAGGGCGCTCCGGTCGGGCCGTTCAAGATAGGTGTTCTGGACGTCAATGACGAGCAGCGCGACCTTGCCCTTTTCCAACACCGGATCTTCCGGCTCGGGCGCGCCCTCATAATAAAGGGACCGGTAGGCTATTTTCCACGGTGTCATTGCATCGCCTCATCAGGCTGGAGAGAGGGGATAATGGCAGGCGACAGAGCGCCCATTGCCCATGGCGAGCAGCAAGGGCCGCTCCGTGCGGCAGTGATCCGTGGCATAGGGACAGCGCGTGTTGAAGCGGCAACCGGCTGGCGGATTCATCGGGCTCGGCACGTCGCCATGCAACACGATACGCTTGCGCCGCGAGATCAGGTCGATGTCGGGTACCGGCACCGAGGAGATGAGCGCAGCCGTATAGGGATGAAGCGGCGCCTGGAAGGTTTCCTCCGTTGGTCCCAGTTCGACGATGGACCCCAGATACATCACGGCGGTGCGGTTCGCCACCTGCCGCACCACGCTTAGATCATGGGCGATAAACACATAGGTGAGGTTCAGACGGTCCCGCAGATCCGCGAACAAATTGACGATCTGCGCCTGTACGGAAACGTCAAGCGCGGAGACCGGCTCATCGGCCACGATCAGACGCGGTTCAAGCGCAAGCGCCCGGGCGATGCCGATGCGCTGGCGTTGGCCGCCGGAAAATTCATGCGGAAACCGGTTGATGTGATCGGGCTGCAATTCCACCAGCCGGATCAGTTCGCGCACCCGGTCATCAATTTCGCTGCGCGTCTTTTTGCCATGGACGCGCAGAGGCTCGGCCAGCAGATCGCCGATGCGGCGGCGCGGGTTAAGCGAGGCGGACGGATCCTGAAACACCATCTGCATTTTGCGTCGGAGAGGGCGCATCGCGCGCACGGATTTTCGGGATATGTCCTGTCCATCGAACAAGATATGGCCCGAAGTAATGTCGTAGAGCCGCAGCAGACAGCGGCCCAGAGTCGACTTGCCGCAGCCAGATTCGCCAACAAGGCCGAGCGTTTCGCCCTCCTCGACATTGAAAGTCACATTATCGACGGCATAAACAGTTTTCCGCCGACTGGGCAACAAACTGCGCCCCACCTTGTACTGCTTGGAAAGATCCGTGACCTGAAGGAGCGGTCTTGCCGGAGGCGCCGGGTTCATCGGACTACCCCCGTCATGGCAACATCGGCAAGCGCGGCATCCGCAAGCGCCCGGTTGTGGCGTTGCGCATTAGGCAGGAAACAGGCCGCCAGATGATCTCCCTCGCCGATCAGGGGTGGTCGCTCCTCGCATTTATCGAAGCGATAGCGGCAGCGCGGCGCGAAAGCACAACCTTCCGGCAGGTTGAGCAGGGAGGGCGGCGAGCCCGGGATGGACTTAAGCCGGCGCGGCCGCACGCCATCAAGCGGCGGGATCGAGTCGAAGAGACCCCAGCTGTAGGGATGTTCCGCCGCCTTGAATATATCGCGCTTGGTGCCTTTTTCAACGATGCGCCCGGCATACATCACCATCACCCGGTCGGCCACTTCCGCGACCACCCCCATATCGTGGGTGACCATGACGATGGAGGAGCCGAAATCCTGCCTGAGGTTGCGGATTAGCTCCAGAATCTGCGCCTGCACGGTCACGTCGAGCGCCGTGGTTGGCTCATCGGCGATCAGCAGCGCGGGATTGCAGGACAGCGCCATGGCGATGAAGGCGCGCTGGCGCATCCCGCCCGAAAGCTGGTGAGGATAGCGATCCACCTGCACATGGGGATGGGGAATGCCCACCGCCTCCAGCATCTCGATGGCGCGGGTGCGCGCTGCCCTTCTGGAAATATTATTGTGCACCCGGATCTGCTCGATGATCTGCCAGCCGATGGTGTAAACGGGCGTCAACGCCGTCATCGGGTCCTGGAAGATCACCGCGATCTCGTTGCCGCGAATATGTCGCCACGCCTTGCGCGAGAGGCCCAGAAGCTCCTGCCCCTTGAAGCGGATCGAGCCTTCAATGATGGCGTTGGGGTCGTTTATGAGACCGGCCACGCTCAGCAGCGACATGGTCTTTCCCGAACCCGACTCGCCCACCATGCCGACGATCTCGCCATGACCGACCGTGAACGAAACGCCATCGACCGCCCGCACAAGCCCCTGCTCAGTCCGGAACGACACGCGCAGGTCGCGGACGTCGAGAAGCGGGTCGGGGAGAAGCGGCTCAGGCATCTTGCCGGACGCGGGGGTCGAGAAAGGCATAAAGCAGATCCACCAGGAAATTTGCCGTAACGACAAAGAACGAAGCATAAATGACGGTCGCCATGATCATAGGCAGGTCGAGGTTCTGGAGCGCGTCATAGGTGAGCTTGCCCACGCCCTGCAAACCGAAGACCACCTCGGTCAACAGCGCGCCCCCACCGACGAGCGCGCCGAAATCGAGGCCGAACAGCGTGACAAAAGTGATGAGCGAGGTGCGCAACGCATGGCGCAGCAGCAGCTGTGTCTCGCTCAGGCCCTTGCTGCGCGCGGTACGAATATAATCCTCCTGGCTCGCCTCGATCAGGCTGGCGCGCAATACGCGCCCGTAAAGCCCTATATAGAGCACCGACAACGTCATCCATGGAATAACCAGCGCCTTGAACCAGCCGAAGGGATTTTGCGTCAGCGGCGTGTACCCTAGCCCCGGCACCCAGGAGAACAGGAAACTGTCATGAAAACGGCTCTGGCTGACGAGGTTCATCATCTCGCCGAGCCAGAACACCGGCATGGAAACGCCGATCAGACCGACGATCATCAACCCCCGGTCCAGCACCGATCCGCGCCAGGCCGCCGCCAGCACGCCGACAACAATCCCCCCAATCACCCACAGGACAGCCGCGCCGATCACCAGTGACAGCGTCACCGGCACCGCCCCCATCACGGAGGGCACCACCTTCTGACCGCGATTGACGAAAGAGGTCAGGTCCTGCGTGATGAAAAGCCGCTTCATCATGATGACATATTGAACCGGCACCGGCCGGTCGAGGCCGAAATCCCTGCGCACAGCCTCCAGCGTTTCAGGCGAGGCGTTGCGCCCGGCAATGCGCGAGGCCGGGTCAGCCCCCGGCGTCGCGAAGAAAATCAGGAAGACGACGACGCTGATGCCGAACATCACGAAAGCCATCTGCGCGAGGCGGCGAACGATCATGCTGACCATCAGGCGCTCCCGATCCTGCGCTTCGACTTGGGATCGAGCGCGTCGCGCACGCCATCGCCCAGAACATTGAGCGCCAGCACGGTAATGACGATGGCAAGGCCCGGCGCGAGCGCCACGATGGGGCGCGTATAGAGCATGGTCTGCCCATCCTGAATGATCGTGCCCCAGCTTGCATCAGGCGCCTGCACACCGATCGAAAGGAAAGACAGCGCCGATTCCGTGAGCATATTGAGCGCGATCATGATCGGCACAAACACAATCACCCGGGTCATCACATTGGGCAATATGTCCTTCCACAGGATGCGCAGCGAAGGCACCCCAAGGCCGATGGCCGCCAGCACGAACTCGCTCGATTTGAGCGACAGCACCTCGCCGCGGATCGGGCGGGCCACATAGGGCACATAGACGATGCCGATGATGAAGATCGGCAGCCACAGGCTTCCCGAAGTGATCGAGATTGGCCCTATGTCAAAGCCCTTCGAGATCAGCACGATGGAGAGCGAGATCGCCAGCAGATAGATCGGAAAGGCCCAGAGCACATCGAGTAACCGCGACAGCACGGCATCGATGATCCCACCCATGAAGCCTGCGACCACACCGATCATGGTGGCGAGAACAAGGCAGATGAGGGCCGAGACGCCCGCGATCAGCAACGAGTTGCGCCCACCGTAAAGAATGCGCGCGGCGACGTCGCGACCCTGATTGTCCGCTCCGAGAAAATAACCGTAGATGTCCCACGTCGGCCCTATCGGCGTGAAACCAAGCCCCAGCCCCGTGGTCGAGGGCTCCAGCACCGGCCTTGTCACGCCATCGAGCGTGAAGCTGCCGCTGATGTTCGACACGAACGGATCGGTATGGGCCACATGGCGGGCATAGGCCGTAGCCAGCAGGCACAGCAGCAGAACGAGCACAAGCACGCCCAGCGCCGCCATGGCCGCCCTGTCGCGGCGCAGCTTGCGCCAGGCCGTAACCCATGGGCCCGCAGCGGGACGCTTTTTGAGCGCCACCGCCGCGGGGAAGTCCGAAGGCAGGTCTTCCGACGTCAAACTCATGGGAAATCCTGCTTCAAGCAGTCACGATATGGCTGAATTATTGCACCCAGCCCTGCGACATGATCCACTGGAATTGTGGGTTGAACTGGAAGTTGCCCAGCCGCTTCGACACGAAGTCGACGTGCTTCGGGGTGAAGAACACAGCCACCGGGGCCTTGTCCGTCACTTCCTTGTCCACCTCGGCCCAGATCTTGTTGGCCCCGACCTGATCGGTCACCGCCAGCGCCATCGCCTTCTGGATCTTGGCGTCCACATCCTTGTCGCAGAAGCCTGAAATATTCACCGAAGCATCCGAGCCGGGATGGAACGCGGCGCAACTGAACAGGATGTTCAGGAAGTCCGACGCCGCCGGATAGTCCTGATACCATTGCGAAACGCTCATCTGCACCTTGTTGTTGGTGTTCTGGATGTAGGTGAACTGGATATTGGGCGAGATCGCCTTGACCGAAGTGTCATATCCAAGGCTGTTCAGCACGCTTTGCAGATAGACGCCGATGGCGCGGGAAACCGTGGTGTCCTCGACCACGATAGAGACCTTCTGGCCCGCCGTGCCCGATGCCTTCACAAGCTCCTTGGCTTTTTCGAGATCAGGAGCCGCCCATTTCGCGCCTGGGTTTTTGGTGTAGGGGCAGTAATCCTCATGTCCGGGGAAGCCGGGCGGCAGGATCTGGCAGGTGGGCGAACCCAGCACCGGGCCGCCGAAGAGATCGACACGCGCCTTGCGGTCAATCGCATAGTTCACGGCCTGGCGCACCCGAACATCATTGAAGGGCGCCATGTTCGTGTTCATCGGCGCATACCACATCGCCATCAGCGTATTGATATGAACCTGATCGGCATATTTGGTGCCTATTTCAGCCAGACGGTCCGATGGCGGCTGATCGAACATCCAGTCGGCCTGCCCGTTCTGCACGGCGGTCACTTCAGCCTCGTCCGTCAACCCGAAGTCATAATCGATTTCATCGACATAGGCTTCCGGCTGCGCATCCTTGCTCCATTCCTTGAAATAGGGATTACGCACAAGCTTCAACTGCTTGTTGGGATCATAGCTGGCGATGGAAAAGGCGCCGGTGCCGGGAACAGGCGTGGTGCCCGCGTCCTTGGCCGGCGTATCAGCCGGCAGAATGGCGGCATGAGGCATGGCGACCTTGTAGAAGAATTCGGCGTCCGGCTGGGTCAGATGGAAGGTGACCGTACCCGTCGCCTCATCCGCCACGATGCCGCCCGCGAGGGTGCAGGTGGCGGGCGTCTTCAGGCAGGCGTCCGCCCCGACGATGCCATTATAGAAGGTGCCCGAGGTCGGGCCGGAAATCTTGAAGATGCGTTGATAGGAGGCGACCACATCCTTCACGGTCAGCTCCTGACCGTTCGAAAACTTGATGCCCTTACGGATCTTGAAAGTATAGGTCTTGCCGCCGTCTTCCGGCTGGGGAACGCCTTCGGCGATATCCGGCACTATGGTGAAGCCGTCCGTGCCACCGACCTTCTTGAAGGTCACCAGTGTGTCATAGAGGACATAATTGAGCTGAAAATATTGCAGCGTGTAATTGATCTGCGGATCAATCGTGCCCGCTGCGGCTCGCGCCACCAGACGCATCACACCACCTTTGTGGGGAGCATCATCCGCCAGAGCAGGCGAGAGCCCTGCTCCCGCTGTCGCCATCGCGAGGACCGCGACGGCGGCTCCCCTGCGAAGCCATCCGGACTGTTTCATGGAAATATGCCTCCTGTGATGCCCAACATGGATCTGCCCGTCCATGGGATCTGGTCCCTAGATTCCCAAGTCTGCGGCGAGCCATGGTCCTGCGTCTAGGTTACAAAGCTGCAAAGGAGCGGGGATAGCTAGAAAAACTTATAGTTCGCAGGGTCAATCCCGGACACCCCCCGACAAATCACATCAAGCATTCGTAAATCTGGCGCATTTCATGCATGCTGCTTCCTCAGGACTGTTTCCCCCGATGAGACAACCCGAAGTTGGCGCGGATGAGACACAAAATTGCGGACATGAACGAAACGCTTCTCAAGGAAACCACGCTGGAAGGCCGTTTCGACCAGGCCTCCGCCTTAATGGCCACATTCGGCTTTACTTCCGTCATTTATGATTATTCCCCGGTTCCCACCGCCCCTGATGGCGGACTGATCACCCCGTCGGTCCTGCGCTTCCGCAATGTGCCTGAAAGCATGTCCGAGTTATGGAATCGGGGCGGTTATTATCAGATTGACCCCGTGCAACATGCCGCGATGGAGGTGACCGCCCCGTTCGTCTGGTCCTATGACGGCCGGCAGAGCAGCGTAATGGACCGGGTGCTCAATAAGGCCCATGATCCGGTGGTCCGCTATCTCAGGGACACCCGCATGACCTGCGGCGTGACCGTGCCGATCCACCCGGCCGGAGGCGGTCTTGCCACCTTTACCGGCATCCGCATCGACCCGGAAAAGGGCTTTGACCGGGACGCCGGGGACCGCCTTGCCGACATCGGCCTCCTCGGCAATCTTTTCCATGACTCGATCTTTACCCTGTTCAGCGACCGCGAACGGCGCTGCACCCATATCCGCATCACGGACAAGGAGCGCGAGTGCCTGCAATTGAGCGCCGAGGGCCTGACCGCCAAGGAAATCGCCTACAGGCTCGGCCGCTCGATCGCCACAGTGACACTGCATATGAACAGCGCGGCCCGTAAGCTGGGCGCGCGCAACCGCTTTCAGGCCGTCGCCCGCGCGGCCCATTACCGTTTGCTCGAAGGTCATTGCTGACAAGCGAGATGAGCAGAATCCCGAAAAGGAGACCCCTATAGGTTTTGCTAGCTGGTCTCCCCTGCTCGCCCCGCGCTAGCCTTGCCCATGATCTTTCCAGCAAGGGGTTAAGCGCGTGTCGGATATTCAAACCCATGAAGGCTTCGCTGATTTCCGGGGATATAAAACCTGGTACCGGATCACCGGCGATCTGGCGTCCGGCAAACTGCCTCTCGTCGTGGTCCACGGCGGGCCCGGATGCACACATGATTATGTCGACTCGCTGAAGGACATCGCCGTAACCGGCCGCTCCGTCGTCCACTACGACCAGATCGGCAATGGCAAATCCACCCATCTGCGCGACAAGGGCGCAGACTTCTGGACCATTCCGTTTTTTCTGGCTGAGCTTGAAAACCTCCTGATCCACCTTGGCATCAATGAGGGATATCACCTCTACGGTCAGTCCTGGGGCGGCATGCTTGGCTCCGAACACGCCGTTCTGCAACCGGCCGGACTCAAAGGCCTGATCATCGCCAACTCGCCCGCCTCCATGATCACATGGGTTAGGGAAGCCAACCGGCTACGCCTCGACCTGCCCGCCGATGTGCAGGCGACGCTGCTTGAACATGAGAAAGCGGAAACGACGGGTTCACCCGAGTACAAGGCCGCGACCGAGGTCTTCAACAACCGTCATGTCTGCCGCATCGTACCCAATCCGCCGGAAGTCACCCGCACCTTCGACGCCATCGAGGACGATCCGACCGTCTATGGCACCATGAACGGCCCCAACGAGTTCCATGTCATCGGCACAATGAAGAACTGGACCGTGGAGGCCCGCGCGCACCTCATCAAAGCAAAAACGCTGCTGATCTCCGGGCGCTATGACGAGGCCACTCAGGCCTGCGTGCAGCCGTTCGCCGACAATATCCCCGATGTCCGCTGGATCATCTTCGAGCATTCAAGCCACATGCCCCATGTGGAAGAGAAAGAAGCCTGTCTCGACGCCGTGGTGAAATTCCTCGATCCCATCGGCTGAGCGCAACGCGATAAAAAACGCGCGGAAGAGACGTTCCGCGCGCGATATTCGCCTTGAATGAAAGCTCTTTAGCCGAAGCGGCCCGTCACATAGTCACGGGTGCGCTTGTCCGCCGGATTGGTAAATATTTTTTCCGACGTGTCATATTCGACCAGATCGCCCAGATACATGAAGGCGGTGTAGTCAGCGGCGCGGGCCGCCTGCTGCATGTTGTGCGTAACGATCACGATGCAGAAATCATCGCGCAGTTCCGCGATCAGTTCCTCAAGCTTCGCGGTCGAGATCGGATCGAGCGCGGAAGCAGGTTCGTCCATCAGCAAAATACCGGGCTTCACCGCGACCGCGCGGGCAATGCAGAGGCGCTGCTGCTGGCCGCCTGAAAGGCCGGTGCCGAGCTGGTTCAGCTTGTCCTTGACCTCATCCCAGAGCGCCGTGCGCGACAGCGCCCAGTGAACGCGCTCGTCAAGATCGGCCTTGGAAAGATTTTCGTAAAGACGGATGCCGAAGGCAACATTTTCCCAGATCGACATCGGGAAGGGCGTCGGCTTCTGGAAGACCATGCCGATATTGGAGCGCAGCCGCGTCAGGTCTTCCTTGGGGTCAAGGATATTGCGGCCGTCGACATTGATTTCGCCAGTCGTGCGCTGGCCCGGATACATTTCATAAATCCGGTTCATGGTCCGCAGCAGGGTAGACTTGCCGCATCCCGAAGGGCCAATAAAAGCCGTCACGCGCCGGTCGCGGATCGAGATATTGATCCCCTTAAGCGCTTCATACTCACCATAGTAGAAGCGCAGATCGCGGATACCGATCTTTTCCTTGGCCTCATCATCGCCCAGCGATGTCGCGGCCGTACCGGAAATAGTGGGTGCGAAAATCTGCGTGCTCATCAGGCAGCTCTCTTTTTCTGTGAGGACAGGACACGGGCAAGAACATTGAGAACAAGCACGGTGAAAGTGATCAACAGCGCGCCACCCCAGGCAAGTTCACGCCAGTCTGCATAAGGGCTCATGGCAAACTGGAAAATGACGACCGGAAGGTTCGCCATCGGCGCATTCAAATCCATGCTCCAGAACTGGTTGTTGAGGGCGGTAAACAACAGCGGCGCCGTTTCACCGCTGACCCGGGCAATGGCAAGCAGAATGCCCGTCAGCATGCCCTGGAATGCGGCCTTGTAGCCGATATGAAGGATAACCATCCATTTTGGCGTGCCAAGCGCCATGCCCGCTTCGCGCAGCGTGTCCGGCACGAGCGACAGCATGTCCTCGGTGGTACGCACGATGATCGGTACCGCGATGATGGCGAGCGCGACCGTACCAGCCCAGGCCGAGAAATGACCCATCGGCATGACGATGATGGTGTAAACAAAGAGGCCAATGATGATCGAGGGCGCGCTCAGCAACACGTCATTGATAAAGCGCACGACGGACGCCAGCTTGTTGCCCCGGGCATATTCAGCCAGATAGGTGCCGGCGCGAATGCCGACCGGCGTTGCGATCAGGGTCGCCAGCACCGTCATCATGAGACTGCCCATGATGGCGTTGGCGAGACCCCCGGCGCTGCCCGGAGGTGGCGTGCTTTCTGTAAAGAGTGAAAGCTTCATGGCAGCAAGCCCGTTATAGATTAACGTGCCGAGAATGAAGGCGAGAACAGCAAGAATGGCAGCCGTGATCACAAATGAAATCGCGACCACGATCTTGTCGGTGAGGTGACGGCGAACGACAGGGTTCATGGCGGACCTCAATTACTACCGGCGCGAAGAAGGAAACGCTTGCCGAGGGCGAGCACGAAAAAGGTCAGCACGAACAGGACCAACCCGAGGCCGATCAGCGCCGATGTGTAGACGTCGCCCACCGCTTCCGTGAATTCGTTGGCGAGCGTCGCCGAGATGGTGGTGCCCGGCGCCAGCAACGATGTGGAGAGGCGATGCGCATTGCCGATCACGAAGGTGACGGCCATGGTTTCGCCCAATGCCCGGCCAAGGCCCAGCATGACAGCGCCGACAACGCCGGTCCGGCAATAGGGCAGCACGATACGGCGGACCACTTCCCAGCGGGTACAGCCAAGCCCATAGGCCGATTCACGCAGCACGGCTGGCACAGATGTGAACACATCGCGGGTCACGGCGGTGATGAAAGGCA
>JAATFR010000397.1 GCA_015655095.1 Hyphomicrobiales bacterium
GATAGGCGCTGCGGCCGGTGCCGCCATCGACCACCATGCTCAGCATATAGTTCATTTCAGCAAGTGGCCGGTCGGCGATCACGCGCCCCGGGCCAGAGCCCATCCGCTGGTAGAGTTCCTGCCCGTCCGGCGTCCCGATTCCATCAATCCCGTGGGTGATGACGCCATAGCCGCCATTGGCGAAGGGCACATAGGCCGAGGTGAGATCGAGCAGGGTCACCGACGCGGTGCCGAGCGCGAGCGAAGGGACAGGCTCCAGATCGGACTGAATGCCCATCTTCTGCGCGGTGCGGATGACATTGGCGATGCCGACCTGCTGGCCGAGCTGGGCCGCCACCGTATTGATGGATTTCGACAGGGCGAGGCTCAAGGGTACCGGGCCCTCATAGCGGTTTTCAAAATTGCGCGGGCTCCAGCCATTGATGCTGACCGGCCCGTCGTTCATGACTGTTTCCGGCGTCATGCCCTGCTCCATGGCGGTCAGGTAGACAAAGGGCTTGAAGGCGGAACCTGGCTGGCGTTGGGCCTGTGTCGCCCGGTTGAACTGGCTCTGGGCGTAGGAGCGGCCGCCGATCATGGCCTTGACGGAACCGTCCAGCCCCATGGCGACGACGGCAACCTGCGCCACGCCGTATTTTACGCCGTATTTATCCAGAATGTCGGCGGCGGCGGCTTCGGCCGCTTTCTGGTAGGCGGGGACGATGGTGGTTTTGGTGATCAGGCTGGTGTCGGGGGAGTTGGCGTAGCTCGGCACCGAATCCGCGACCCAGTCCACGAAGTAATTGACGGAGCTTGAACCCGCATAGCCCAGCAATGTCGCGGGGTGGGCGATGGCGTCGGCGGCCTGCTCCTGAGTGATGTAACCCTGATCCGCCATGCGCAGCAGCACGATGCGGGTCCGGGCCCGGGCGGCATCGATATTATTGGCGGGAGAATAGCGAGAGGGGGCCTTGAGCAGTCCCGCCACCATGGCCGCTTCCGGCAGGGTCAGGTCGCGAGCCGATTTGTTGAAATAACGCTGTGACGCCGCCTCCAGCCCGTAGGCACCACCGCCCAGATAGATCCGGTTGAAATAGAGGGTGAGGATCTCGTCCTTGGTGAATTTATGCTCAAGCCAGATGGCGAGCAGCATTTCCTGTATCTTGCGCCGTGCGGTCCGGTCCGGGGTCAGAAACAGGTTCTTGGCAAGCTGCTGGGTCAGGGTCGAGCCGCCCTGCACCACATGGCCCGCGCGCAGATTGACAAAGAAGGCGCGGAGAAGGCCGACCGGGTCGATGCCGTAATGGGAATAGAAGCGCTTGTCCTCGGTCGCGACCACGGCTTGTGGCACATAGGGCGGCAGTTGCGACAACACCACGTCCTGGCCGCGCAGGTCGCCCCGGTGGCTGAGGACAGTGCCGTCGGCGGCAAGGACGGTCAGTGAGGGTGTGTAGACCGGCTTGAGCAGGGCGGACGTATCCGGCAGCGTCATGGCGAAATAAAACAGCATGGCGCCCAGCGCGAGGCCGCCCCAGAGCGCGAAGATGGCGCCCCAGTAGAACAGTTTGAAGCCGATGCCGCCTCGTCCGCCGCGCTGCGAACTGCGGCGGGAGCGGGGAGGGACAGGCGCGGCGTAGCGCTCCGCCGTCACGGTGTGGACATAGGATTTGTGGCCCTGCGGGGCGGCATTGCCGCTGTTTCGGGGGCCTGTGCCGGGCTCCCTGCGGTCATTGTAGTTCATGCCTCATCCTGCCCAGAGCGGGAAGCGGTGCCCGCCGGTCTGTCTGCGCGCAGGGGAACACCCCCCGACGAATCGCTATCTGGAAATAATCCCCGATTATGGCTCATTCGTTAACCCTCCCATGTGGCGGAGAAAAGGCCCGCCCGGGGCGAGATGGCGACAGCCCGTCCGTTTTCTTGACTCAAACCTTGACGGCATCCCGACACGCCCCTATTTTCCCTTCACCATGAACAGGACCAACCTTGCCCTTCGACTTATCAGCCCGGCCTCCTGAAAAGAGACCGGCCTTTGGCGCTGTGCGCCCCTGATAATCCCTGAAGCTGTCAAGAGTCCGAACTTCCCATGACTGTTTATCCCGTTTCCGCCTCGAGCGGTTCTTTCACTTTCAGCGCGTCGTCGTCGCGCGGTTCGTGCCTGCGCGCCCGTCACATCATAGCCCGTCACATGGACCGACTTAGGGATTGCCGTCCAGTCCACCCCTTCACGGCTTTCTGACATCACCGGAATTTGAACGAGATCCCAATGTCCCAGACTTATGCAACGACCAAGACAATGAATTTTCACCGCTACCGTCCATATGAAGTGACCTCGCTGTCGGACCGGACCTGGCCCGACAAGGTGATCGAGAAAGCGCCGATCTGGTGTTCGGTCGATCTGCGGGATGGCAATCAGGCCCTGATCGACCCCATGAACGGCGAAGAGAAAATGCGCATGTTCAGGACGCTGGTCGAGATCGGCTTCAAGGAAATAGAGGTCGGTTTTCCGGCCGCCTCACAGACCGACTTCGATTTTGTGCGCGCCCTGATCGAGCAGAACCTGATCCCCGATGATGTGACCATCCAGGTGCTGACCCAGTGCCGCGAGGAGTTGATCGAGGAGACCTTCCGCGCGCTGAAGGGCGCGAAGCGGGCGATCGTCCATATGTATAATTCCACCTCGGAATTGCAGCGCCGGGTTGTGTTCCAGCTCGACCGGGCGGGCATCGTCGAGATTGCGGTCAAGGCCGCCAAAATCGTCAAACGCCATATAGATGCGGCGCCTGAGACCGACTGGCATGTGGAGTATTCCCCGGAAAGCTTCACCGGGACGGAAATGGATTTCGCTGTCGAGGTCTGCGAGGCGGTGATGGACGTGTTCCAGCCGACCCCCGCCAAAAGGCTGATCCTGAACCTGCCTGCAACCGTCGAAATGTCGACGCCCAATGTCTATGCCGACCGGATCGAGTGGTTTCTGTGCCATATCAAGAACCGTGACAGCATCATCCTGAGCCTGCACCCCCACAATGACCGGGGAACGGGCGTGGCAGCCGCGGAACTGGGTGTGCTTGCGGGCGCGGACCGGGTCGAGGGAACTCTGTTTGGCAATGGCGAGCGCACGGGCAATGTCTGCGCCGTGACGCTGGCCATCAATATGATGAGTCAGGGCATTGATCCGAAACTCGATTTCTCCGACATCGACCGGGTCGTGAAGGTGGCGGAAAGCTGCACCAAGCTGCCGGTGCCTGCGCGCCACCCTTATGCGGGCGAACTGGTCTTCACCGCCTTTTCCGGCTCGCATCAGGATGCCATCAAGAAGGGTTTTGCGGCCCTGAAGGAACGTAACGACGATCTGTGGGAAGTGCCCTATCTGCCCATCGACCCGATGGATGTCGGGCGGAATTACGAAGCTGTCGTGCGCATCAATTCCCAGTCTGGCAAGGGCGGCGTTGCCTATCTGCTGGAGGAAATCTACGGCATCGCGATGCCGCGTCCGTTGCAGGTCGATTTCTCGAAGGTTGTGCAGGAAGAGGCTGACCGGACCAGCAAGGAGCTGGATACGATCACAATCTGGCGGCTGTTCCGCGAAGCCTATCTGGAGAATGATGCGCCGGTCGGTTTCATTGAGTGCGCGATGTTGCCGGATCGGGCCGGGTGCCGGATCGAGGCAAAGGTGCGCTTCAAGGGCCGTGAACATGCCATCGCCGGCACGGGCACCGGTCCCATCGACGCCTATCTGGCGGCGCTGGAAACGTTGGGGGTGAAGGCCAGCGTCAAGGGTTTCCATGAGCATGCGATCCAGAAAGGATCGTCGGCGGAAGCCGCTGCCTATATCGAGGTCGAAGGCGAGAACGGCGCCACGGGCCACGGCGCGGGCACGGACCGCAATATCGTCACGGCCTCCCTCAAGGGGGTTACAAGCGCGGTGAACCGTATGCTCAAGGCAGAATGAGGGGCACGCCTTTCAGCGATCTGCGCACGGGTTTCTCCGTCCACAAAGCAAAAACCCCGGTGCCTGCGCACCGGGGTTTTATCATTTCAGCGGCAAGCAGACCGAAGGCTTAGCTTCCCTGCTGGGCGCCGACTTCCTTCTGGGCTTCTTCCGGCGTGGCGGGCATCAGCAGCACGCCCATTTCGCCGAAGATGTCGATCTTGCCCTCAGGGCCCTCCGATACGGCAGCATAGCCAAGGCGGTCGCGCCGCGTGATGGCGGTGAAATTCTTGCCGCCATCATTGCTGTAGCCCACATATCCCTGAAGCCCGGCCAGCACGACCGTGCCATTGGCGAGCTGCACAGCGCCACTGATTGATTTTTCGGTGCCGGTATTGACCTCGGTCCATGTCAGGCCATCGTCGGCCGAGCGGAAGGCGTGGCCGCGCATGCCATAAACCAGTGCCGAACCGTCGGAAAGGCCGATGCCGCCCCAGTAGGAGCCGTCATAAGACGTGGCGATGTGCTGGAATGTGTCGCCCTTGTCGGTCGAACGATAGACGTTGCCAGCCTCTGCCGCGACGACGAGGGTGCCGCTTTTCAGGGCGAAAATGCGGTTGAGATGGAAGTCGTCCTTGTCGTCCGGGTTCAGCGCGCGCTGCTGCCAGGTCTGCCCGCCGTCATTCGTCTCGATGACGAAGTGGAAAGCCCCCATGGCGAAGCCGCGTTCCGGGCTGTTGAAGAAAATCGTCATGATCGGGGTTTCAGATGCCGGATCGTGGTAGACCATCTTCCAGTTGACGCCGCCATCGTCAGTGCGCAGCACGGTGCAGTCATGCCCACCCGCATAGCCGGTTTTTTCATTGACGAAATTCACGCTGGTCAGCGTCACCTGGGTTGGCACCGAGTCAGCCTGTTTCCAGTTCGTGCCGCCATCGTCCGAATAGATGATATGGCCGAACTCGCCGACCGCGACGATGCGGTTGCCGATCTTGGTCGCGTCCAGCAGCAGGGACTGGGTGGCAAGCTTGGAGTGGACCGAATATTCCACGGCTTCCGCCGTCGGCTTGTCGGCTGTGGCAACTGGTGCTGCTGCGTCGTCCGCAGCCCTTGCGGCGCCAAGGCCCAATGTAAGGGCAAAGGTGGCGGCGCACGCTGTGAATATCATCTGGCGTGCGGTTGAGTGTCTGGTGGCCATGATTCTCACTCGGCGATTCCCTGGATTATCGGTTTTTGCATATCCCGCGGTCTGCGCCCGGGTTTTTATCTCCGGCAAAAGGGCCGGTCGTCTGTATTGTGGACTTTACAGGGCTTGGCGGCCAGCGCAAGCCATCTCCGGCGCAAACCGGCTGGTTCCGCGGCTTCCCCGGCAAGCCCGGAAAATCCAGAACCCATATGGCCTAAAAAAGGGCCTGGAAGCAATTCCAGGCCCTATCGTCCGGCCAGGTCTGCGGGAGACCTGTTTTGTACCCGGTCTAGCGAACGCCGAGCTGGCGCATTGCGGCCGGTGTGTAATGGCTCACGTTGAGTTCATCAGCGAAGTAGTTTGCCGGCGGCTCCTCGTTCTGCATGGTCAGAGCCAGATAGCGGCCCGCCTGCAGATCGTAGACGAGTTCGGCGCCGGTGCCGCATGAGGGCACGTTGTAGCACTGGACGGCCTGAATTTCCTGTACACGCCAGAGCTGTCCGCGTCCGTCATAAAGCTCCGTAGCGGCGACCGACCAGTTATCTTCATCCTGATAATTCACGCGACGGGCATAAACGTGGCGCATATCCGGTTTCAGTGTGGCCTGCACGATCCAGCTACGGTGTAGCTCATACCGGACTAAATCCTGGTTGGCGTGAAGCGGCGTCAGCAGATCCTTGTAGTGCGCCAGTCCGGATTTGTAGTTGTTGTAGGCGATGACTTTCGGCTTTTTGCCCAGAACTTCCCAGTCATAACGGTCCGGCGCGCCATTGTAGCCGTCGAAGGCGTCCGACGTCGAAAGACCATCGGAGTTGGTGCCGGGATTGTCATAGGCGATATTCGGTGCGCGACGCACCCGCCGTGTGCCCGGGCTGTACTGCCAGGCCTGACGCGGCTGAAGTTGGGCGTTGAGGCTTTCATAGACCAGCACCACGTTGCCGGCCGAGCGGGCAGGTGCGATCGTGTTGGCAAGATAGAAGAGCGAGATGTTATTCAGATCTTCCGCACTCTTCTTTGAAGGATCGGCCCATTTAATGATGGCGTCGTCCTGCACTATCTGAAGCGTATAGTCGCCATCGCGGGTCAGGGCTGCGGCCGCGAACTGACGGGTGGACTTGAAGGAGCGATAACGCAACAGATGGTTCCAGGTTATTTCCAGACCATTGTTGGGTATCGGGAAGGGGCTGCCCAGAATGGCTTTGCCCACGCCGTTGCCGCCGCCTGTCAGCTCGCCGACCTTGGCATTGTTCTTGTTCGCCTGATAGACAGCGTCGGGCAGTGCACAAGTCCGCCGTGACTGATAGACGTTCATTTTATAGTCGCCATAGGTCTTCAGCAGACCCTTCTGGCCATCGGTCAGAAAATCGCCGTACTGGCCTGCATTCCCGCTTGTCACCGTGAAGAGCGGCTTGTCGCTCCCGAACGGGTCCGCAAGGTGATCGCCGGGCTTGTAGGTCACATTGCCTGGTACGGAGGCCAGTCCCCCCGTCCATTCCGGAATATCGCCGATTGAAGTCTTCTCGCCGGCCTTCTCCGAGCCCATGGGCGTCAGATCATTGCCAATACGGTCGACCTGCACCTCAGGCACAGACGCCAGAGCGCTCGTTGTGAGCAGCCCGAACGCGAGTGCGGAGACCAGAGCAGTCGTCCTTTTCATTAATGTTCCCTCCACGTGTGTTTTTTATTCACTGTTCTTGTTTTAAGTCCGTCTGCCCGCAAAAAAGTCGGGTATCCGGCTCCCCGCGTCAATTTTTATGCGCGTTCTGGCCAGGATGCTAGCAAAGTCTTTACCGTCGCGATAGCTCCCTGTTTCTCTGGAATGTGCGGGTTAACGGAATGTTTTCCCTAACGCATTTCTCGAGCATGACGCGAGCGCATCCCGTTTAACAACCTGAAAATTGCAATAATCCGTAAATGAAGCAAACGATCTTCGGCGGCTCAAAAAATGTTGCATTGCACCGCTGCGACGCAGCATGTGTTGGGCCTTCCGGGATGCGCTGCATATTTCGTGGATTCGATGCTTTCTTGCTACAGACTATTATACTTATTCGTCTGTGCGCTATCGAAAGACTACCGCTTTGGGGCATATGGCCGAAAGGAAATTCCTGACATTTTGTCAGGAGCCTTTGCGTGGGCGGATCGCCTTTCCGGGGTGCTGCATAGGCGGGGATATCCTATGATTATTATATCCGTTTTCTGGCATATATTTCTTATACGGATGATTGAGTTGCGGCAGACCTGGGCTGTCCGGGGGAGCATCCGTTGATAATATGAGAGGGCATGGATTCCGGGGGCAACGGCAGGCCGGGAAAGGCCGGAGCGGAGTGCGGAGGCAGGATCGCGTCTTGCCTCGATCTGCTTCACCCAGGCGCAATTGAAACGAAGTCGCAATTGCAAAATGCTCAGTCTTGTGGAATCCTCCCTTCCGGATCGCATTTGGGAGGCCGTAGGCCGTGTATGTCTGTATCTGCAATGCCTTGAATGACCGTCAGGTCAGCCATGCGCTGGACCAGAACCCGGCTATTGCAGCGCCTGCCGGTGTACACAGGGCCTTGGGTTGTCGGACCCGATGTGGCCGCTGCCTCCCTGCCATTGCTTCCATGATGGACGAGCGCCGTCCTGGTAAATGCGGGATGATTTGCCCTCCGGGGGATATGGGCATGGCGCTGGCCGCCGACTGAGATGTGCTAAGTATTCTCAACTGCACAGTCCAAGTATTCGCAACTAACTACGCGAATTATTATCAATGAAATGAAAGGCTTGACTGTTTTCTCCTTGCAGTTCAAGCATGAGACCTGACCCGGTTAGAGGAGAATTACCATGAAGGGTGATCGCAAGGTTATCGATTATCTGAATCAGGCGTTAAAACTGGAACTGACGGCAATCAATCAGTATTTCCTTCACGCCCGCATGTTCCGCCACTGGGGCTTTCACCGTCTGGCCGAGATCGAATACCATGAGTCCATTGACGAGATGAAGCACGCCGACAGGCTGATCGAGCGGATTTTGTTCCTCGATGGCTTGCCCAATCTTCAGGATCTGGATCGGCTGCTAATCGGCGAAACGGTCCGCGAGGCGCTGGATTGCGATCTCAAGGTCGAATACAAGGCCCACCCCTTCTACAAGGAAGCTATCTCCTATTGTGAAGAGGTTAAGGATTACGTTACCCGCGAATTGCTGGAGAGCATTCAGGAATCCGAGGAGGAGCATATTGATTTCCTTGAAACCCAGCTTGAGCTTTTCGACAAGGTGGGCGAGCAGAATTATCTCCAGAGTCAGCTTGGCGACAAATCGCCGGGCTGATCTTCTTGTTCTTGATAGTAAGCTAACGTAATAGTGTTATTTTAATATATAATTATTATAAATAAATAAATTTTGTAATGTAGACTGTATTTTGTAAGATCTGATTTAGGGAGGCGCACAATTTGAAATATGGAATTATACTTGATGCGGATGTTTATCTTTTCGATTATCTCTCTTTTTATTGACGGTTAATGCTCTGGCGGAATATCGCTTTGTTCTCCCGGAGAATGAGGGGAAATTATCAAATCAGGATAATCAATATTCATTTCTAGGGTGACGTCGATCAGGTGAAAATCATCGATCTCAAAACCGTTATTGATAAATTTAATATCGATTATCCCGTAGCAATCGTTAGTGGTGGTTACTCGCTTAAACCGGATGAGCTAAATAGACAAGCTGAAGTGCTTCAAAACATGAATAACTATTTTCTCTGGACGTATAAAAGAGTGTACCAACATAAAAGAGAGCGACATTCGCCAATTGCTTTCAGCGGAAAATAAGTCCCGAACAGTTCAGGATGCTGAAGCTGTAAAGATTGGGCTTTCCAGCAAAATTCTATCCGTTGAATACTCGGCGGGGGCTTCAGCCTATATCTATGATGACCCTAAAAATGGAAAAGATTAGGTTTTCCACCCGCCTGTTTCCCCTCAGATCGAAGCTGGACAGAATGTCTGTCTGGATGGAAAGAAGAGTTCTCAACCGAAAGTCAGCTTACACTGAAGCGTGTGCAGTCCGGCTCGAAAATCGCCAAACTGCGCGCTGCATTTTCTTGCTTTGATCCATTATCACCTGCCCCCATGGCTCATGGGCTGGAAACATTGAGCCCTGACACGCCAGCATCGTAATCAGACCTGAAAAAAGAAAAGGCCCGGAGAAATCCGGGCCTTTCTCGTTCATGAATGGGGCCAGCCTTGAGGCGGATCGCGGGATTGAGGCGTGACCATGGAGGTTTCCGGCTCAATGAAGGTGCGCGCCGTGAAGTTCATGATCATGAAGCCGACGAGGGGAACCCCCAGATGGCCCCCGGGTGCCATGGAACAGAAATGAACGCAGACCTTGCAGCATTCGTCCCTGGCTGTGGCGGGAGCGGGATGTGGTATGCCGTCCTTGTCGACCCATATTTCGCGCGTCGCCCCTTTGCTGCATATCTCCATCCGGGTCAGGCCGGTGGTTCCACTCATCAGGACCGGCATCATGATATTGAGCAGCAGGGCGGCGAGGGCGAACCAGGCAGGTGCGCGCAGCAGAAGGGTGCCGGGAAAGAGGCTTCCCCGCACCGGCCCGCAGCATTTCATGCACACGCCTGTTTCCATGAGATGAAAAGTCTCCGGTATGCTTGTGAAGAGATAGGGGGCAGATTGCCGCGCGACTCCTTAATCGACTCTCTACGTTCACGTGCCTGGTTCAGGATTTCGATATGAATGGCCTTCTTTTTCTGCTCGCCGCCAACATTCTTCTGGCTTTCGGCCTTGCCGCGCTGGCGCTTGTTCTGGTGCGGTGGACGGCTTTATCAGGTCCTGGATTTGATCTGCTGGCTCCCGCCATGGCGCTTGGGGCTCTCCTCTTGATGGATGGGGCAGCAAGCGGGCTGGGTGTCTACCGGCTGCGGATGCCGATGGGTGCCTTTCTCGCCCTGCCGCTCCTTTTCGGCCTTGCCCCCATCGTCGCGGCCTATGGCGCTGCCCTGGCGGGCGGCACGGCCCGGCGGCCTGGCGATGTGTTGCGCGGTGCGGGGCCGCTGATGCTGCTGGCCGCGCTGCTGCTGTTGCCCTTCTGGTTGCTGCCCATGCCGGAAAAGCTCTGGCTTCTGCGCGGCTGGGCAAAGCTTTCCATTGAACTGAACTGGACCAATCTGGCGCTTGCGGGTCTCTTGGGCGCGCGGGTGCTCCTGATCGGACAGGGCCTGTTCTATCTGGGGAAAGGCTGGCGCTCTCTTCATGCCGCGCACAGCAGGCTTGCTCGTCCCATTCTCGTTCTGCTGGCGGTCTGGCTTTTCCGGGGCGCGGCGGATTTTCTGCCGGGCGAGGTGGCGTCCCGCATCGGTGATCTGGCGCTTGGGCTCGCGATATTTTCTTTCGGGCTGAAGGCTTTCAGTGTGGGAGCTGAAAAAGCTCGCTGATGCCGTTCCACAGAATCTGTACGCCGATGCAGAGCAGGATAAAGGCTGACAGCCGCACCATGACAGAGGTTCCTGTTCGGCCCAGTACGCGTTCGATCTTGTCTGCATAGCGGTAGCTCAGATAGACGCTGATCGAGACGATGACGAGACCGGCCACTGCGGCGATACCCTGAAGGGCGAGATAGCCGAGGCCCGACGCGGCGATCTCCTTCTGGCTGCCCAGCGTGATCGCGGTGGCGATTGAGCCGGGGCCGACGGTCAGCGGCATGGTCATCGGATAGAAGGAACGGTCGAGGGCCGTCTGGTCGCCCATGCCCGGCGTCGACTGGCTTTCGATGGGGGTTTCTCCTGCATTGAGCAGCGTCCAGCCCATGCTGGTGACGACAAGTCCGCCTGCGATGCGCACGACCGGGAGCGTGATCCCAAAAAACACAAGAACATGCGAGCCGACAAAGAGCGAGCCGAGCAGCAGCAGGAAACCGCCGACGGCGATCCGGCGGGCCAGCATCTGCCGGGTGCCGGTGCTGCAATCGCGCGTCAGATTGTAAAAAATCGGCGCATTGCCGATCGGATTGATGATCGGAAAAAGCCCGGCGATGACCAGAAAAAGAACATTGATCGCGTCGCTCAAAAATGATCCCTCCCGCTATCCCCGGTCCCCGGCGCTCGAATCGGCTCCTCCCCCGGTGATCATAGACGCGCGCACATCCTGCAGGGCAGCAAAATCCATGGACGCAGGCAACATCCTCAGGCGAGACATATCCGGAATAATCAAAAATGGTGCCGCTTGCGTGACTCGAACACGCGACCCCATCATTACGAATGATGTGCTCTACCAACTGAGCTAAAGCGGC
>JAATFR010000203.1 GCA_015655095.1 Hyphomicrobiales bacterium
AAGCGGTGCTGACGGCCGACCATATGACCTATGATCAGAACACGGGCGTGGTCACCGCTGATGGCCATGTCGCGCTGCTTGATGACACAGGCGATGTCGCCTTCGGTAATCATATGGTGCTGCGCGATGAGTTGAAGGAAGGCGTCATTGATACGCTTTCTGTCCTCATGACCGATGATTCCAGGATGGCGGGCAATCGGGCGACCCGCCTCGACGGCAATATCACGGTCATCAACAAGGGCGTCTTCAGTCCCTGCAAGATTTGCAATGTGATTGATGACAAGCAACCGCTCTGGCAGATCAAGGCCTTCCGGGTCACTCATAACAAGGCGGAACAGCAGATCATCTATGAGGATGCCTACATGGAATTCCTCGGTGTGCCTGTCGCCTATTTTCCGTTCTTTTCGCAGCCCGATCCCACGGTCAAGCGTCGCTCCGGTTTCCTGTCTCCGAGTTTTGGCAGTTCGACCGAACTCGGGACAACGGTGAAAACGCCCTATTTTATTGATCTTGGCCCCAGCATGGATGCCACGTTGACGCCGTGGCTTACCTCAAAGCAGGGGCTGGTCTATCAGGGAGAGTTCCGTCAGCGCACACAAACCGGCGCCTACAGTTTTGATGGCACCGCCAATTTTCCGCGGTCGCCGAGTAATAATGATCTGCCGGGTGACAGGAGTTTCCGCGGCAGCCAGTTTGGCGAGGGCGAGTTCAAACTGCCGGATAACTGGGCCTATGGTTTTCAGGCGCAGATGACAACTGACGACACTTATATGCGTCAGTATGACATCAACTCCCTAACCAGCCTGACCAACAATATTTACCTGAATAAATTCGATGGTCCGGACTCTTTTTCAGCGAATGCCTATTATTTCAGCAATCTTTTGCTGAATGCTGATGGCTCCAAGACCCGCAGCCCATGGGTTGCCCCGACAATTCAATATGAGCACCGCATACCGGGCGATTTTGCCGGAGGAAAACTCACGCTGTCGGCGGACGCGACCGTGCTGGGCTACCGGGAAACCGACAATGAGCTGAGCCCGCAATCGCGGCGCCTGTCTACGACATTGAGTTGGGATCGCCCAGGTACGACATCTGGTGGCCTCGTCTATGATCTTTTCGCGAAGTTGCGTGGTGACCTTTATCAGGTCGACGATGTGGAAGACGAGTACGTGAAAGGCGCAAGCCGGGATGGAAGTCTGGCCCGTGCGCTGCCCACTCTGGGCGTCGATCTGCGCTATCCTCTGGTCAGTACTCAGGGCAAGTACCGGCAGGTTGTTTCGCCTGTCGTCCAGCTCATCTATGCCCCATATGCAAGCAATGATTCACTGATCCCGAACGAGGATTCACAAGGCTACACATTCGACAGCACGAACCTGTTTTCGACGGACCGGTTTCCGGGCCTTGACCAGTGGGAGAGTGGGCCGCGCGCCAATGTAGGGATGGAATATTCCGTGTTTTCGCCGGGAGAGGCCAAGGCCACAGCCATGGTGGGACAGGTCTATCGCATAAAGCCGGACAGCTCCTTTACCCAACGCAGCGGGCTGAGGGACAGACAGTCGGATTACGTTGCCAGTCTCATGGTTTCGCCAAGCCGCGATTATACTTTCGTCAATCGTGTCAGAGTGGATCAGAGCACATATGATCTCCGCCAGAATGAGGTTGATCTTTACGCTCATCTCGATCCTGTTACGGCGCAGGTCGGCTGGGGATATTACAGTTCCGACCCGGAACTGGGCCTCGATAGCCGCGATCAGGGGATATTCGGCCTTAACATAAAGCTCTCGGATTACTGGAGTGTTTTCGGTACTACGCAGCGGAATTTCAAGACAGACAGCGCCATCTACAATCAGGTTGGCCTCACCTACCAGGACGAGTGTTTCGGGATTACGATGAATTTTGTTCAGAGTTTTACTCGGGATCGCGATATCCAGCCGTCCAACGGAGTATTTTTGCGATTTAATTTCAAATATCTGGGTGCCTTTGGTTTTGGCACCTAGGGGGCGATTGTCGAGGCGCCTCCAGTTGATCGGGTTAGTAAAAAGGTTATGCTGGCGGCCTTGGTTCTGAAGGCGGCGCACTAGGGAAGCGGGCGGAAGCCCAAGGGATACTTATGACGTTAAGGAAGCTTAGCTGCGTGTCAGAGCCTGTTGCGGATATGCTTGGCCGGTTCGTTTTTGCGCTGTTCGCGATCTTGCTTTTGTCGGTTTCGACCGCAAGCTTCGATGCGCGAGCCGCGGAGGAAGACGGCAACTCGATGATCGGCATTGCGGCCATCGTCAATGATGAGGTCATTTCGCAATATGACCTGGATCAGAAGACACAGTTTGCGCTGGTGACATCGGGCATCCCCCAGACGCCTGAAAATGCCCAGCGGATGCGATCACAGGCTCTGCGCAGCCTGGTCGACGAAAAGCTGGAGATGCAGGAAGCTGCTCGCCAGAAAGTCTCCGTGTCTGAGGACCAGATAAATCAGGCCTACGCCGGCGTCGCGGCGCGCGGCCAAATGACGACGGACCAGCTCAATCATTATCTTGAGCAGAGTGGTATTTCCAAATCGTTACTCCTTAACCAGATCAAGGCGGAAATCGCCTGGAATCAGGTTGTTGCCCAGCAGTTCGGGCCGTTGATCTCTGTGGGTGATGATCAGGTTGATGAGGTTCTGCGCAAACTCCAGGATGAATCGAGTGAGACGCAGTATCTCGTCAGCGAAATTCTGTTGACTTACGAAAGCCCCCAGCAGGAAGCCGAGGTGTCCGCAGGCGCGGCCCAACTTGTCCAGCAGATCAGGCAGGGCGCGCCCTTCCAGGCCGTCGCCAACCAGTTCAGCCAGTCGCCCTCGGCAGCCTCCGGGGGTGATATTGGCTGGGTTCATGCGAGCCAGTTGCCGCCGGCTCTTGCCGATATCGTCCCGAATATGCAGCCGGGGCAGGTGTCGGACCCGATCCAGACAGTGAATGGCTATTACATCGTCCAGTTGCGCTCCCGGCAGACCGGTTTTGGCGCGGATGAGATGAAGAACCAGTACACTCTCATGTATGCCGTCCTGCCGCTTTCGACGACGGCTTCCACCGCACAGCTTAACAAGCGCGTCGCTGAAGTCCAGGAGCTGATGGCGTCGTTCACCAACTGCAAGGACTTTGCGGCACAGGCTGCCAAATATGAGGGGGCGGACGTTTCCAAGCCCAAGACCATGTCCGTGGCGGACATGCAGCCCAACATGCGCAAGGCCGTGGCCGACCTCCAGCCCGGGCAGATGGCGCAACCGGTGCGCAGTTCTCGCGGCATAGAACTTCTCGCCGTCTGCGACCGCGTTAACGACACGGGCGGCGCGCCGAGCCGCGAATCCATCGAAGACAGTCTCTATTCCCAGCAGCTTTCCCTCATGGCGCGCCGTCACCTGAGGGACCTGCACCGGGACGCCGTCATCGACGTCCGTTAACCGCGAGGGCGGGTCCCATGCCTTCGAGCCCTTCTTCCGGTTCCGCTGATCGTCCCCTCGCGGTGACGATGGGGGAGCCTGCGGGCATAGGCGCGGAAATCACGATCAAGGCATGGCGCGCGCGCAACGAGGCGGAAAGCGTACCGCCGTTCTTCTTTCTGGGTGACGCCGCGCTTCTTCGTGAGCGGGCGGAACTTGCCGGGCTTGAGGCATCGTTCGCGGTGATCGAAACGCCAGGACAGGCTGTCGACGCCTTTCCCGATGCCTTGCCGGTGCTGGATCTGGCGCTGGCCCGGCCAAGCCGGCCCGGGGAGCTTGATCCCGCAAATGCGAAAGCCGTGATTGGCGCCATCGATCAGGCCTGTGCGCTGGCTCTGGCCGGAGATGTGGCGGGCATCGTCACCAACCCCATCCACAAGCGCGCGCTCTATGATGCGGGCTTTTCCGCCCCCGGCCATACTGAATATCTGGCCATGCTCACAGGGGCTCGCCAGCCAGTCATGATGCTGTCTTGCCCGGGCCTGCGGGTGGTCCCGGTGACGGTCCACCTGCCGCTGGCGCAGGTGGCGGGCGCGCTCGCCGCGGAAGCGATCATCGGGCAGGGGCGCATTCTGGCGCAGGGACTCATCCATGATTTCGGCATTGCGACGCCGCGCATCGCCGTCGCCGCCCTCAACCCCCATGCGGGCGAGGAGGGGAAACTCGGCACCGAGGAGCATACGATCATTACACCCGCGATCCGGCAGTTGCAGGCCGAGGGCATCCATATAGACGGCCCCTGGCCAGCCGATACGCTGTTTCATGCCGAGGCGCGCGCGCGTTATGACGCGGTGCTGTGCATGTATCATGATCAGGCGCTGATCCCGTTGAAGACCATCGACTTCGCGCACGGGGTCAACACTACGCTCGGGCTTCCCATCGTGCGTACCTCGCCGGATCATGGCACCGCGCTTGATATTGCCGCGCGCGGCATCGCCCATCCCGGCAGCCTGATCGTGGCCCTGCGCGAAGCGGCGCTGATCGCCCGTCACAGATCGGCCCGGCCATGAGCGGACCTGATGATCTGCCGCCGTTGCGCAGCGTGATCGAGCGATACGGGCTTGATGCGAAAAAGTCGCTCGGCCAGAATTTCCTTCTCGATCTCAACCTCACGGGGCGCATCGCCCGGGCGGCGGGCCTTGTCGCGGGCGCCGAGATCATCGAGGTCGGGCCGGGGCCGGGTGGGCTCACCCGCGCCTTGCTGGCGGAAGGGGCGGCGAAGGTCATCGCCATCGAACGCGACCGACGCGCCATCCCCGCGCTTGAGGAAATTTCAGCCGCCTACCCAGGCCGCCTCCAGATCATCGAGGATGATGTGCTGGAGGTCGACATGCGCGCGCTTGCGGGTGATCGCAAGCCCAAGATCGTTGCAAACCTGCCCTATAATATAGCGACGGTTCTGCTGGTCAGATGGTTGCAGAACGAGCCTTGGCCGCCCTATTTCTCCAGCCTCACGCTTATGTTCCAGAAAGAGGTGGGGGAGCGCATTGTCGCAAAGCCTTCAAGCAGCGCCTACGGGCGGCTGGCGGTGCTGGCGCAATGGCGTACGCAGGCGCGGATGCTGTTTGACATTGACCGTCGCGCTTTCACCCCGCCACCCGCGGTTACCTCGACGCTGGTCGAACTTATTCCCCGTTCCGTGCCGCTGGCCGAGGCTGACCCGCGCATTCTGGAGAAGGTCGTGGCGGCGGCCTTCGGACAGCGCCGCAAGATGCTGCGTTCGGCGCTGCGGGCGCTGACGCCGGATGCGGAAGCGCTGTTGGGTGCGGCGGGGATAGAGCCGACGCGGCGCGCGGAACAGCTTTCCGTCGAGGAGTTCTGCCGTCTGGCGGAAGCCTATCGCTTGGCGAGTTGAAGGGGCCGTGCGAAAGTGCGGGCAATTCAAGAAACCTAGCCGGTTCAGGCATTCAGGAAGGCACCGCGACCCATGAAAGCTCAAGCACTCGTTGAATATGGCCAGCCCCTCAAGGAAGTAACCAGCGACACCCCCGTCCCGACGGGGACCGAAGTGCTGCTCAAGATGCGCCACTGCGGGGTCTGCCATTCCGATGTCCATTTGCAGGACGGTCATTTCGACATGGGTGGCGGCAACCAGCTTGACGTGAGCGGCGGACGCAAGCTGCCCTTCACGCTTGGCCATGAAATCGAGGGGGAGGTCATTGCGGTCGGCCCGGACGCAGAAGGCGTTTCGGTTGGCGATCTCCGCGTTGCCTTCCCGTGGATCGGCTGTGGCGAGTGCCCGACCTGTAATCGTGGCGACGAGCACCTGTGCAACCGTCCGCGCAATCTGGGCATTCAGGTCGCAGGCGGCTATGCCACCCATGTGATCGTGCCCCATCCACGCTATCTGCTCGATTATACCGGCATCAAGGATGGCCTCGCCGCCACCTATATGTGCTCAGGCCTCACCGCCTTCAGCGCGATGAAGAAGCTCGATGTCAGCCCAGAGGAGCGGGTGC
>JAATFR010000226.1 GCA_015655095.1 Hyphomicrobiales bacterium
CTGCCTGGATGGGCAGGCCGTTGGCGACGCCTTTTGCCAGAGTGACCTGCCGGTTGCCAAGGGCCGAGAATCTGTCCCTGACCCCAGCGAGCTGGATATTATCCGGCACCAGCAAGGGGGTGTTGTCATTTTCCTGTACCCGTGGCCGTGGTCCGGGGCGGCTCCATCGGGCATCTCTGGGGATGCGCGCCCTGCGTTTCGGTCTGTCCGCAAATGCCGGGCTGTGAGGTGTGTGGTCCCCGCAGCATGTGCTGTGAATGGGACGACAAAGCCAGATGTGCTGCCAGCATTACTTACTCCTCTACTCAAGGGCGGCGCGGCGGTTTGTCTCATCGGCAGCCTTACTCCAGTCAGGGTTGCATATTTTCTTTAAAAAACCGGTGCCAGGGAGCTCCATCCCAGTCTCGTGCTTGTGGTTTGCCTGCGCGAGGCATAAAACCCCTGCTCCGGCGGCCCTTTGTCTTCATGTTATCCGGGCTGCGATGAGGCATGTTGATATGACCAAGAAGCGGCGCCACGTTACCGATGAAGAAGCCCTGCTGTTCCATTCGCAAGGCAAGCCCGGCAAGCTTGAAATCAATGCGACGAAGCCGATGGCGACGCAGCGCGATCTCTCCCTTGCCTATAGTCCCGGCGTTGCCGCGCCGGTGCGGGCCATAGCGGAAAATCCGGACGCCGTTTACGATTATACATCCAAGGGCAATTTCGTTGCGGTCATCACCAACGGCACCGCCATTCTGGGGCTTGGCGATCTGGGCGCACTGGCATCAAAGCCCGTGATGGAAGGCAAGGCCGTTCTTTTCAAGCGTTTCGCCGACGTCGACTCGATCGACCTTGAGATCGACACGAAATACGTCGAGGAATTCATTGGCGCGGTCCGTTATCTCGGACCCTCCTTCGGCGGCATCAATCTGGAAGACATCAAGGCGCCCGATTGCTTCATCATCGAGGAGCGCCTGCGCGAACTCATGAACATTCCGGTGTTTCATGACGATCAGCACGGCACCGCCATCATCTCGGCGGCGGGCCTGATCAACGCGCTCTTTCTGACCGGCCGCGACATCAAGGAGACGAAACTGGTCGTCAATGGCGCGGGCTCGGCGGGCATCGCCTGTCTGGAGCTGATCAAGGCCATGGGATTGCCTGCCCAGAACGCGCTTTTGTGCGATACCAAGGGCGTCATCTATCAGGGTCGTACCGAGGGCATGAACCAGTGGAAATCGGCGCATGCGGTCAAGACAGATGCCCGCTCCCTTGAGGATGCCATGAAGGGGGCGGATATTTTCCTTGGCCTTTCCGCCAAGGGCGCGCTGACCCCCGATATGGTCAGGTCCATGGCGCCCCGGCCCATCATTTTCGCGATGGCCAATCCTGACCCCGAGATCACGCCGGAGGAAGTGGCCCTTATCCGTGACGACGCCATCGTCGCCACCGGCCGCTCCGACTATCCCAATCAGGTCAATAATGTCCTGGGCTTCCCCTATATTTTCCGCGGCGCGCTTGATGTCCGGGCGACCCAGATCAACGAGGCGATGAAAATCGCCTGTGCGGAAGCCCTCGCCGGGCTTGCCCGTGAGGATGTGCCCGACGAGGTTGCCGCCGCCTATCATGGCGAGCGCCCCCGTTTCGGGCCGGGCTATATCATTCCTGTGCCGTTCGACCCGCGCCTGATGCGCGAAATTCCCGCTGCCGTCGCCCGGGCGGCGATGGATTCAGGTGTGGCTCGCGCGCCTATCGTCGATATGGAGGCCTACAAGAACCGCCTCTCCGCCCGGCTCAATCCCACGGCGGGCACGCTTCAGGTCATTATGGACAAGGTGCGGCGCGATCCCAAGCGCGTGGTCTTCGCCGAGGGCGAGGATGAGCGCGTGATCCGCGCTGCCATTGCTTTCCGCGACGGCGGGCTCGGCCACCCCATCCTCGTCGGCCGCGAGGACCGGGTCCGCGAGACCCTGCGCCAGATCGGCCTTGAGCCTGAATCGGGTCTCGACATCCGCAATGCGGCGTCCACTGACAAGGGCACGGAATATACCGAATTCCTTTATGGTCGGCTCCAGCGCAAGGGCTATCTGTGGCGCGACTGCCAGCGCCTTGTGAACAATGACCGCAATATCTTCTCAGCGCTGATGGTTGAGCTGGGCGATGCCGATGCAATGATCACGGGCGTCACCCGCACCTATTCCGCGGCGCTTGAGGATGTCTGCCGTGTCATCGATCCGATCGGCAAACACAAGCCCATCGGCGTCACCCTCGTGGTCGCGGGCGCGCGTATCGTGCTGGTGGCCGACACCAACGTCCATGAGATGCCGACAGCAGACGAACTTGCCGACATTGCGACCCAGGCGGCCGATGTGGCGCGGCGGCTGGGCTATGAGCCGCGCGTGGCGCTGCTCGCCAATTCCAGCTTCGGCACCCATAGTCACGAGAGGCCCAACACCGTCCGCGATGCGGTGGGGGTGCTTGATTCTCGCGGCGTCGATTTCGAATATGACGGCGAAATGGCTGCCGATGTGGCGCTTTCACGTGAGATCATGGCGCTCTATCCGTTCTGCCGCCTGACCGATGCCGCCAATGTGCTGGTCATGCCCGCGATCCATGCTGCCTCGATTTCGACCAAGCTGCTGCGGGTTCTGGGCGGTTCCACGCTGATCGGCCCCCTGCTGGTTGGTCTCAAGCGTCCGGTCCAGATCGTGCCCATGACTGCGAACGTTTCTGATCTGGTTAACATGGCGGCACTGGCGGCCTATAATCTGGACAAGTGACGAGGTTTGGTTTTTCACATCTCGTCATCCCGGACCGGGCCGCCTGACGGCCCCGGTAACCGCTTCGCTCTGGCGAGGCTCTATTGGGAGAATGAGATGAAACTGGGAGCCATGATGCTATGCGGCGCGCTTGCCGTCCCGGCCTTGCTGGCCGTGACGCCTGCCATGTCCGCCGATAATTTCTGGCCGAAGGACGCCAAGGTCTACATCA
>JAATFR010000059.1 GCA_015655095.1 Hyphomicrobiales bacterium
GGAACCGTTTGCGGAAGCCCGGCGAGACCTTGAATGCCAGTGCCTGCAGATTGGCGGTTTTCGTTGCCAACTCGGCCGGCTGCGCTTCTGGTGGCGGCACTGCGGTCGGGCGTGCCACGCGCTGCGAGGCTTCGGTCATCGGGGCTGCGGCTTCGGATGTAAGGGCCGAAAGATCGACCGCCGGTCGTCTGCTCATGGAATTCTCCCTTTCATGAATTCTTGCTTTCTATCTTTTTTCTGATCTCGGTCCAGAGCGCGCTGATTTCATGGGCCGCCGTGCTCTTGGGGTCGGTTTCGAGCGCGGTTTTGCCGTGCGCGAAGGTCTCGGCGTAGATGACGCGCTCATGCATCCGGGCCGTCAGCACGACGCCCAGGGACTGAAGCGCGACCGCTGTGCCGTCGTTGTTTCGCAGATTGGGGCGCACGCGGGACAGCACGAACTGGAAAGGCTTGCCCGATTGGCGGACGAGCGGAAGCCCTTTAACCAGCGCACGCAAATCGGCCGGCGTGGGGTTAAGCGGGATTAGGATCAGGTCGGCCAGCGCGAACAGGTCGGCGTTGACGGCGCCGATTGAGGGCGCGGTATCGATGAAAAGGTAAGCGGCGCCGGCTTCGTCGAGAGCCTTCACGCGGCCTGCCAGGTCGGAAAGGGTAAGCGCGGAGTAGCGCGGCGTCTCGATGCCGGCCTTCTTGCGCTGGTTGAACCAGTCAGCGGCTGTCCCCTGCGGGTCGGTATCGGAAATGACGACAGGACCATGCCTGGCAGCCTCGGCGGCTGCGGCCAGGTGGACGGTCATGGTGGATTTCCCGGAGCCACCCTTCTGATTCGCTATGACAATCGTTTTCATGAAAGGGAGATTCGCATAATTCTCTGTTTCATGAAAGCGTGAATTACAGAAGAGGGCAGGATTACGTCTTTCTATAATTCTCTCTTTCTCTCCCATGGCCAGTAGGAGAGAGGTCATAAAGTGGGCGTGTGGCCGGTCCTTCGAATGAGCTTCATGGCATTTGCCGTTCGTACGTCGCACGTCACTCGGGCAGGGGAGGGGCCATGGCTCCGAGCCTGTCCTGTAGTCTCGCGCGGCCCTGAAAGCCGTGCGTCTGCTTGCCGCCCCTCCACCCCCTCAAACCCGCTCCGGTCAGCCGGACACAAGCAACCCGGCCCCGCCGTGATGGCGGAGCCGGTGCCTCGTTCAGGCCGCTTCGGCCACCTCCGGCGCGGCGCTCTCGCCCGCCGGGGAGCGCAGCACGGCGGGAAGCCAGCCGGTGCCGGTCAGCTTCTCCTCGGCGCGGATGGTGTCGGCCTCGGTTTGCAGTTTCTTCGTCGCCAACCGATTCAGCAGGGCGGGGTCGGTCAGATAGCCCTCGGGATCGGTCTGGAACAGGTCGCGGTTGATGTGTCCCCCGGCGGCGACATAGGCATGGACGCCGACGAACAGGCCCAGCCGGTCATCCGCTTCGACCTGCGTAGCGGTCAGGGCGCGCCGGATGGCGTGGGGGCCAGGACTGGTCTGATCGAACCAGACAGTTTCCTGCGCCGAATGGTCGTCCGACACGGGTGAAGACCATCATCTGGTCGAGGTCCATCTCCCCGGCGCGATACGCCCCCATCAGGCGGGGGCTGACGGTCGCCAGCTTGAGCCTCTGCCGGACCACGGCGGGGGTGCAGCCGAAGCGCCCTGCGATCTCTTCCGGTCCTTTGCCGGTGTCGGCCAGCGCCTTGAAGGCGTCGAACTGGTCGGCGGGATACATGGACACGCGGATGGTGTTTTCCGCGAAGCTGATTTCACCGCCGTCCTCACCGTCGAGGACGTTACAGCCGATCTCGGCATCCTTGGCGATGGCCTTTTGCTTGGCCAGCAGCTTGAGCGAGGCGAGGCGGCGGCCGCCGGCTGCGACCTCGAACTTGCCGCCCCTTGCCGGGGCGGACCTGAAGGTTCTGCAACAGGCCGTGGGCGGCGATGCTGGCGGCGAGTTCCTCGATGCCCACGGTCGTGCCGGTCTTGCGGACATTCGCGGGGAGGGGACGAGACGGTTGAGCGGTATCATCTGGATGTTCATGGGTGTTCTCCTTCTTCGTGGTTGCGGGAAGCAGCACTGCGCTGCTGCTTCCCGGGGCCGCGTGAGCGGTGGGGTTGGAAGGGGAAAACAGGCTTCGCGGGGACCCGGCTGCACGGAGCCGGAGCGCAGCACAGGCGGAGGAAGCTGGGGCGGAAGCCTGTTTGGGGGAGAGAAGGGGCAACGCCCCTTGGCCCCCGCATGGCCGCGTCTGCGGCCATTACTCCCTTGCTTCTCGCTTTCCGGAATTCTCCCTTTCTCGCTTGCGCGAGGGATCGTCACCCCCGAACCGCCAGGTGGGGGGCCGACACGCTCTTTCTGCGGCTCGGGGCTTCGCCTAGAGCCCGGTCCGCAGGACACGCCCAATCCCTCATTCCGGGATTCATCGACGCGTGGATGCGCCTCAAGCCCAGGCTTCCGCCTCTCCGATTGACTTTTTGAGGGTGCTGGCGTATATAATTACCCAACACGGCCGGCTCCTCTGCACGCAAGTGTACGGGTCGGCCTTCTTTCGTTTTATAGCTGGCTGATGAAGCCGTTTTCCAAGCCCTACCTTACGGTTCCCGCGCAAATCGCTTTGCTGAAGGCGCGGGGTTTGACAATCACGGATGATGGCCGTGCTGCCGCCGCTCTGGAGCGCATCGGCTATTATCGCCTCAGCGGCTATTGGTATCCCCTCAGAACATCGACCATCGCCAACCCCGGTGGTGCGCGGATCGTCCAGGACGATTTCCGGCCCGGCACCGAGTTCGGCCAGATTGTCGATCTCTACGTGTTCGACAAAAAGCTGCGCCTCCTGACCCTCGATGCGATTGAGCGCGTCGAAGTCGCGCTGCGGACCGATATCGCACTTCTGCTCGGCCAGTACTCACCCGTAGCGCATCGCGATCCGGCCTATCTGCACGGCCGCTTCACCAAGACCCTGCTGCGCGGCAAAACCGTGACGGGCCATCAGGTCTGGCTCGACCGTCTGGACGATACCACGGCGCGGTCGCGCGAGGATTTCGTCGAGCATTTCCGCCGAACCTATTCGACGCCGCTGCCGATCTGGATGGCGATCGAGTTGTGGGATTTCGGGATGCTGTCGCATTTCCTGTCGGGCATGCGCCATCAGGATCAGGCGACGCTCGCTGCCAAATACGGTCTCCCGCGGCCCGAACTGCTGACCGGCTGGATACGCAGCATCAACTTCGCTCGCAACCTGTGCGCCCATCACAGCCGCCTGTGGAACCGGCCACTGGTTGACCAGCCGCCTTTGCCGCGCCGGGGGGAAGTGCCGTTGCTCGACCACATGGCGGCCGACCCGCATCTTCAGAAGCGCTACTACGCAGTCGCTGCGGTCCTGCGCTACCTTCTGCGCTACATCAATCCGACCACGACCTGGCCGACCCGTCTTGCCGAGCTTGTCGATACCCTCCCTGCGGCACCGGGCATCTCCACCCGGCACATGGGCTTCCCGCAGAATTGGACGGGTTTGCCCCTGTGGTGAGATGTCTGGCAGGGATGCCGACAGAGGGGCCGATCTGGGAATCGCAGGCATATGCGGCCGTTCGGGCTTCACCTAGAGCCCGGTCCGTCCGCTTCGGCGGCCCGCGCCATGGTCCATCGATCGACTTGACTTTTGTTGTCATATATGACAACATTCAGGATGAGCGACGATCTGAAAGTCATCCGCGGCAGCGGCAACGTGTTCCGCGATCTCGGCCAGCCTGACGCTGACCGCGAAC
>JAATFR010000419.1 GCA_015655095.1 Hyphomicrobiales bacterium
CGCGTTTTCGCGGTCGATCTGGTGGCGGAGCGGCGCGCCATGGCGGAAAAGCTCGGAGCGACGCCGGTCGATGGGAAGGAGGCGGGGGACGTTATTCGCGAGGCGACGAAGGGCCGGGGCGCGGATAGCGTTGTGGAGGCCGTGGGCTTTGACGCCACCATCCACCTTGCGCTTTCCCTCTCCGGGCGCCAGGGCACGGTCTCCGTCATCGGCGTCAACCAGACGCGGGATTTCTCCTTCCCCATGGGCCTTGCGTTCGCCAGGGGCCTCACCTTCCGCATCGGCACCTGTTCGGTGCAGTGCCACTGGCCCGATCTGGTGCCGCTGATCCGCGACGGGCGGCTCCATCCCGAGCGCTTCATCACCACCGAGCTTCCGCTTTCGCATGGAGCTGAAGCCTATCGCCTGTTCGAGGCGCGCGAAGCGGGCACGCTCAAAACCGTTCTGGTACCCTGATCTGGCCGGGAGCAAAACGCATGACATCGGAAAGCTGGCGCGACCTCGTCGATCTCGACCGGCTCGTTCAATGGATGGACGTTCAGGGTATCGGGAGCGGCCCGCTGGAGAACATCGAGCAACTGGCCGGAGGCACGCAGAATATCCTGCTGCGCTTTACGCGAGGGGCGCGGGCTTTTGTGCTGCGCCGTCCGCCGCGCCACCCCAAAATGAACGGCAGCGGCACCATGCGCCGTGAGGCGCGGATGCTCGCGGCGCTGGCTGGTACCGATGTGCCCCATCCGCGCCTGATCGCGGCCTGTGACGGGGAAGATGTGCTGGGCGTGGCCTTCTACCTGATGGAGCCTATAGATGGCTTCAACGTCACGATGGGCATGCCGGCGCTCCATGGGGGCGATCCGGCCATCCGTCACAAGATGGGGCTTGCGCTCGCCGATGGCGCGGCGGCGCTGGGCCGCGTCGATCATGTCGCCGTAGGTCTTGCGGATTTCGGCAAGGCCGAGGGCTATCTGGAGCGGCAGGTCGCCCGCTGGCGCTCACAACTGGAAAGCTACAGCGAATATCAGGGCTGGGCGGGGCCTTCTGAAATACCGGGGATAGAGGAGGTGGCGACATGGCTCGATGATAATCGCCCCGCTTCCTTCACGCCGGGCATCATCCATGGCGACTATCATCTGGCCAATGTGATGTACCGCAAGGACGGGCCTGAGCTTGCCGCCATTGTTGACTGGGAACTGACCACCATCGGCGATCCGCTGATCGATCTGGGCTGGCTGATGGCGACCTGGCCTGATGAAGAGGGTGGCCGTCCCGGCAGCCCGGTCATCGTGCAGCCATGGAGCGGTTTCCCCAAGATAGGGGAGCTGGTGGCGCGCTACGCGCAGGGTTCGAGCCGTGACCTCTCCGCCATCGGCTGGTATGGCGTGCTGGCCTGCTACAAGCTCGGCATCATTCTGGAGGGGAGCAACGCCCGCGCTTCGGTTGGCAAGGCGCCGAAGGAAATCGGCGACCGGCTGCATGCAACCACCATCGGCCTGTTTCAGCGCGGGCTCGGCATGATCGCCCACGCCTGACGATTACCCGTTTTCCCGCGCCCACTCGCCAAGGCCCCTGAGCGCGTGCTCATAGCATTCTGCGCTGTTCGCGATCACGGCCTCATACCATGAGAGGCGGTGGGGGGCGTATTCCTCGCGTATTTCCGCGAAATAGCCGGGCGCTTCCGGGGCGTCGAAGCCGCCTTCGAAGCGCAGCCAGCGCTCCAGCATCGGAATGCGCAGGGAGGAGGCTGGATCGCTCTTGGGCCGGGCGGAGCGGAACTC
This sequence comes from Hyphomicrobiales bacterium, assembly GCA_015655095.1. Taxonomy (GTDB): domain Bacteria; phylum Pseudomonadota; class Alphaproteobacteria; order Parvibaculales; family Parvibaculaceae; genus JAATFR01. Next base: position 1,776 of record JAATFR010000419.1, read on the forward strand.
CACCACCGCGCCGGTCAGGCTGGCGCGGGGCTGCAACAGTTTCTCGATGCCCCAGAACAGGATGCCGCGCCGGGTCGGGCGTTTCGAGCCCCACTGGGCCTCGACGATCCGGGGGTCCAGATGCTCCTCGCCCCACCAGCGTGTCGCCCGCGCGAATTCAGGCCCGCGCGGATTGGAAAAGTTGAGATAGATCAACTCGCCATCACCCACGGGGCCTGAGTGCCAGTCGATCAGGCCCACGCGGCTGGCGTGCGCCAGTTCCTCCTCCAGCAGGTGGGTCAGCACAAGGTTCGACCATTCAGGCGCGCGTCCGCCATAATGATAGCCGTCGGGATGGCTGTACTGGCCCCGGCTGATTGCATCCTCCAGCGCCCAGCGCCCGTGCTCGGCGATGAAGCGCGTACCCTCGCGCAGCAGCTCGCGAATGGCGCCCTCGTCGATGCGGCGCGGGCTGAGCAGCCGGTGCAGCCGCTCATAGAGCGGGTTTTCCGGGGGCGACTGGCTGTGGTCGAGGAAATTGCGGTTGAGGTCGATGTTGTTCTCGGTGCCGCGCAGCCCCCAGGCGAAGCCGAACGGATTGAGCGCATGGATCATCAGCACGGCGACTTCCCCGGGCAGAGCGCGCGGCCCGCCGTTCATCATCCAGGCGCACTGGGCCGCCGAGCCGCCATAGCCTTCAGCGCCATGGGTGCCGCAGATATTGACGAGCACGGTCGAGGCCTCGCGCGGGCCGAACAAGGCCGTGTCGAGGAAAAGGTGAATGCCGTCCGGTCCCGTCGCGCGCGGGTTGAGGTAATGGCCCACCCGCCCACCCGCCGCCTCCGCCGCTTCCAGGAAGCTTTTGCGGGCTTGTGCATAGGTTTCCGTGAAAAAAAACTCTGGCTTCATGCGCGTGGGGATCCGGCGTACGGGGCTTGCTGGCGTTTAATCAATTAAACAGGAGGCGCTGGCGGCCTCTTTGCGCGCTTCCTCTTGAGTGATAACAAGAACCTAGGCAGGCGTCTCCCTCTTTCCGCGCCAGAAGGCGCTGGATGAACCTCATCAAGGATATTCCCATGACCTTTCCCCATACCCTGCGCGATCCCTCGCTGCTCAAGACCTTGTGCTATATCGACGGCAAATGGGCGGGCGAGGATCTGGTGAAGACGGGCAAGGGCATCGAGGTTACTGATCCCGCCACGGGTAAGGTGCTGGCCGTGGTGCCCTCCATGGGCGCGGATGAAACTCGCCACGCGATCGAGGCCGCCGAACGCGCCCAGAAGCTCTGGGCAGCGAAGCTTGCCAAGGAGCGTTCCGCCATCCTGCGTCGCTGGTTCGATCTGATGATCGCCAATCAGGATGATCTGGCCGCCATCATGACCGCCGAGCAGGGCAAGCCGCTGGCCGAGGCCAAAGGCGAGATCGCCTATGCCGCCTCCTTCATCGAATTCTATGCCGAGGAAGCCAAGCGCATTTACGGCGCGGTCGTGCCCGCTCCCGTCGCCGACCGGCGCATCGTCGTGCTGAAGCAGCCGATTGGCGTCTGCGCGGCGATTACGCCGTGGAATTTCCCCGCCGCCATGATCACCCGAAAGGCGGGGCCTGCGCTTGCGGCCGGCTGCGCCATGGTCGTCAAGCCTGCCACCCAGACACCCCTTTCCGCCTTCGCGCTCGCCGAGCTTGCCGAACGCGCGGGCGTGCCTGCCGGCGTTCTCAGCGTACTCACCGGTGGGGCGTCGGCCATCGGCGGCGAAATGACGTCGAGTCATATCATCCGTAAACTGACATTTACCGGCTCCACCGGCGTCGGCAAGCTTTTGATGGCGCAGGGCGCCTCGACGGTGAAGAAAATGTCGCTGGAGCTCGGCGGCAACGCGCCCTTCCTCGTCTTTGATGAGGCCGATCTCGATGCCGCCGTCGAAGGTGCGATGGCGTCCAAGTTCCGCAACACCGGCCAGGCCTGCATCGCCACCAACCGCTTCCTCGTGCAGGACGGCGTCTATGATGCTTTTGTCGAGAAATTTGCTGCAAGGGTAGCCCAGCTCAGGGTCGGCGTGGGCTTTGAGGAAAATGTCTCGGTTGGACCGCTTATCGACATGAAGGCGGTCGTCAAGGTCGAGGAGCATGTGGCCGATGCGGTTGCGAGCGGCGCGCGCCTCGTCACAGGCGGCAAGCGCCATGCCCTTGGTCAAACCTTTTTCGAGCCGACAGTGGTTGCGGACGTCACCCCCGCCATGCTGGTGGCCCGGGAGGAAACCTTCGGCCCGCTCGCGCCCATCTTCCGCTTCAAAACCGAGGAGGAGGCGATCGCTATGGCGAACGACACCCCCTTCGGCCTTGCCGCCTATCTCTACAGCCGGGATCTGGGCCGCGTCTGGCGCGTGGCGGAGGCGCTCGAATCCGGCCTTGTCGGCGTCAATGCCGGTCTTATATCCAATGAGGTTGCTCCGTTCGGCGGCGTCAAGGAATCCGGCATCGGCCGCGAGGGCGGCCTGTGGGGCATCGAGGAGTTTCTTGAGGTCAAATATGTCGCCATGGGTGGCATCGCCAGCTAGGATCCCCGCTCCTCGTACGGGAAGGGAAGAGTCATGTCGCCGGATGAACAAAAGCGCGCGTCCGCGGTGAAGGCGCTGGATTATGTCGAGCCGGGCATGAAGCTCGGGCTCGGCACGGGCTCCACCGCCGAACATCTGGTGCGTGAGCTTGCCCTGCGTGTGAAAGCGGGGCTCGGCATTGTCGGGGTGCCTACCTCCGAGCGCACCCGCCAGCTCTGCGAGGAACTGGGCGTGCCGCTTTCGACGCTGGAGGATACCCCGGCTCTCGATCTCACCATCGACGGCGCGGATGAGTTCGACGCCGAGTTGCGTCTGATCAAGGGTGGCGGCGGGGCTCTGCTGCGCGAAAAGATCGTGGCGACGGCGTCCCGGCGAATGATCGTCATCACCGATGCCTCCAAGGAAGTAGATTGTCTCGGCCGCTTCCCCCTGCCCGTCGAGGTTGTGCCGTTCGGCGCCAGCGTCACGGCAAGGCTGATCGACGAGACGGCGCGCGCCCATGGCTGCGGCGGCGCCATCGTGCGCCGTGCCGATAAGTTCGGCGAACCCTTCCTCACCGACACCAGCAATTTCATCTATGACTGCGACTTCGAGCGCATTCCCGATCCCGATGGTCTGGCCGCCGCGCTCAATCTCATTCCCGGCGTGGTTGAAACGGGCCTCTTCATCGGCATTGCCTCGCTCATCATCGTTGGCACGCCGGATGGCGTGAAGCTGATCGAAAAGAAGAACTGACATGGCCGGTTACGATTATGATCTCTTCACCATCGGCGCGGGCTCGGGCGGCGTGCGCGCCTCGCGCATGGCAGCTTCCTATGGCGCGAAGGTGGCGGTGGCCGAAGAATATCGCGTGGGCGGCACCTGCGTCGTCCGCGGTTGCGTGCCCAAGAAACTTTTCAAATATGCCAGTGCGTTTGCGGATGATTTCGCCGATTCCGCGGGTTTTGGCTGGGATGTCGGCACGCCGGTTTTTTCATGGCCGAAGCTGGTGGAAAACAAGGATCGCGAGATCGACCGGCTGAACGGCATCTATATCCACAACCTTGAAAACGCGGGTGTCGAAATCCTGGAAAGCCGCGCTATTCTGAGCGATGCCCACACCATCTGCCTGCCGGGGCTGAATCGCAAGGTCACGGCGAAACATGTGTTGATCGCGACCGGTGGCAGGCCATTCATGCCTGCCATTCCTGGCATCGAGCATGCCATCAGTTCCAACGAGGCGTTTCACCTGCCGGAACTGCCCAGGCGCATTGCCATTGTCGGTTCCGGTTTCATCGCCGTCGAGTTCGCGGGGATTTTCCATGGTCTCGGCGTCGAGGTCTCTCTGATCTATCGCCAGCCAAACCTGTTGCGCGGCTTCGATGCGGATGTGCGCGACGCGCTTACCGTTGCCTATGAAAAAAAAGGCATCCGGCAATATTCGGGCGAGGAAGTTGCCAGCATTGAAAAGACCGGTGACGGGCTGGTGCTGCACTTTAAAAATGACATGCGGCTGGAAACCGACATGGTGATGTACGCCACAGGCCGCCACCCCAACACCATGGGCCTTGGCCTTGAGGATGCGGGTGTGGAGCTGGGCGAGCATGGCGAGGTCAAGGTTGATGATTTTTCCAGAACCTCGGTCGACACCATCTATGCTGTCGGCGATGTCACCAACCGCGTCAATCTTACGCCGGTCGCCATCCGTGAGGGTGCGGCCTTTGTCGAGACGGTGTTCAACAACAATCCCGTCGCCGTCGATCATACGATCGTTCCCGAAGCTGTGTTCTCCCAGCCCGAGATCGGTTGTGTCGGCCTGAGCGAAGAATCCGCCCGCCTCATCCATGGCGCGCTCGACATCTACAAAACCCGCTTCCGGCCCATGAAAAACGTGCTTTCCGGGCGCGACGAACAGACCTTGATGAAACTGGTGGTCGAGCCGGAGTCCGACCGGGTGCTGGGCGTCCATCTGGTCGGCCCCGACAGCGCCGAAATGGTCCAGATGGCCGCCATCGCCGTCACCATGGGCGCGACCAAGGCCCAGTTCGACGCAACCATAGCGCTCCACCCGACCTCGGCGGAAGAACTCGTCACCCTGAAACAGAAATGGGTCGCCCCGGTCTAACCCGATTGCTGGATATCCCCTTTATCCTTTGGGGAGAGGGCCAGGACAAGGGGCCCTGAGTCTCCGTATCCTGACAGAGAGGGGAGTAAGCAAGAAGATTAAAATATTATCTTCCTAAATAACTATTTCCCATGCGTCGCATGGTAAGCATAAAGCGCCACGCTGGCCGCCACGGTTGCATTCAGCGACTCGACCGCGCCCGTCGTTGGCACGGTGAGCCGCGCCACATCAAGGCCCGGCGGCACGCCCAGCCCTTCTTCGCCCA
>JAATFR010000253.1 GCA_015655095.1 Hyphomicrobiales bacterium
AACTGGGTCGGGTTGACGAAAATGGAGACGACGATGCGATCCGCCTGCTGGCGCGCCAGATCGACAAGACTGATATGGCCTGCATGGAGCGCGCCCATGGTGGGCACAAGGCCCACGCGCAGTCCGGCCGTTTTCCAGCCGCTGACAATTTTGCGCAGGTCTGTGACGGTGCGCACCACGGGCAGGGCATAACTCTTCTTGTCCAGGGTCATTTTCAGTCTCGTCCGATGCCAACGGCGCCGACCATAAGGGATCGCCGGGGCAGGCTCAATGGGGGCATTTAGGTGAGCTAAGTCACACCATTTCTTAACCTTTCGTGGTTGGGAAAAGAGTGCTAGGTGCTAAACTGGAAAGTGCATATCCGTATAGGCCCGGGGTGGGCTAACGGGTGCGGCATCATTGGCTTGAAGGAGCGGCGTTCGCCCGGCGCCGGAATGGAAACGCTCATGTCGGCAGATCAGACGGACCAGGAGCCATCACAGCAAGAGGCCGCGCCTCTGCCGGACCCAACAGCCAATGCGGCTCATGTGATCGTGCTTGGAAATGAAAAGGGCGGGTCGGGCAAGACCACGACTGCCATGCACCTAATCGCCATCCTGCTGCATGAGGGCGCGAAGGTCGGCTCCATGGATCTGGACGGACGGCAGCGTTCGCTGACGCGTTACATCGAGAACCGCCGCCGTTGGACTGAGGAGAATGGCGTTGAACTGCCAATGCCGGATCATCATGTCATCGAGCGCAGCGACGATGAAAGCCGGCTGGAGGCTGAACGGATCGAACGCGAAACGTTCGAGGGTTTGCTGAAGCGGCTTTCGGCGGAGAATGATTTTATTGTCATCGACAGCCCAGGCAGCGATACCTACCTCTCGCGGCTGGGTCATTCCTATGCCAACACGCTGATCACGCCGATGAACGACAGTTTCGTCGATTTCGATCTGCTGGGGCGCGTCAATCCGCAGACCTACAAGGTCGAGGCGCCGAGCCTCTACAGCGAGATGGTCTGGGAAAGCCGCAAGAAGCGCGCGGTGAGCGATGGCGGCTCCATTGACTGGGTGGTCATGCGCAACCGCCTCTCGCAGCTTGACGCGAAGAACAAGCGCCGCGTCGAGAGAGGGCTTGAAGGGCTTGCCGCCCGCATCGGTTTCCGCCTCGCGCCAGGCTTTGGAGAACGGGTCATTTTTCGGGAAATGTTCCCTTCAGGTCTGACCCTGCTCGACCTGATGGAGGAGGGCGTGGACACGCCCATGTCCATGTCCCATGTCGCGGCGCGCAATGAAATCCGCTCCCTGCTCGATACGCTCGACCTGCCGATGGTGTTGCGTGGCGAACTTGAGGAACTGGAAGACTGAAGTTCTGGTGTCAGGCGGGCGGGATCGCAATGCAGCTGAAGCTTTTGCGCCCCAGATGCCCGCAGGCGGCCCGTGCGGCGGCTTCGGTTTTGAACCCGCCGAAGCGTGAGCGATAGAGCATCCTGCCCGAGCCGGTCTTCACCGCGACAGTCGAGGGCACCACTTTCTTCAATTGCGACGGTGCGATCTTCATGGCCTGTTTGATGCGGCTGGCGGCGAGATCAGGATCGCTGTAAGCGCCAATCTGGATAATCCATGTGCCTTTGGGAAAAAGCGGATCGCCGAGTTTCCAGGAGATGGGCTCGCCCTCGCGGTTGCCTTCGCTGCTCCCGGTCGATGCTTCGGCGGGCGAAATCAGCATATCCGCGACATTGCTAGCAATACTCTTGCTGCCGGCATTCGTCTTCACGGCTTTGGTGGGCCGGGCAACAGGAAGGCTGGCCGTGGCCACTTTCATGGAGGCTTTCCCGACACTCGCCGTGCGAACCGGCGCGTCAGCTTGTGACTCGACCTGCTTGACTGGCACGACTTCTGCCGACGCTACCTGCGTGGGCCGTTCAGCCGGAACGGCTTTGGCAACAGGTGTTGCCGCAACGAACTGCGCCACCTGCGGCGTCGTTTCCGCGGCCTGATCATCGTCGGTGTTGTCCAGAATCGCATCCATCTTCGCGGCTGCTTTAGCCGTTTCGATAGTATTGGCCGGCTTGGAGTTCGTCGCCGTCGTGGGCAGGTTCTCGTTCGAGGCCACCAGCGTCGGGGAGACGCCACCACTCAGCGGCGGGGTTTTCAGGCTGGCGATCTGTAGGGCGGGGCGCGAGATAGCGTCCGGCATGGCGGCATCGAGCATGGCCATCATGCGCAGGTCGCGGGCCTGCACGCTGGAGCCGCCCAGCACCACGCCTACGACTCGCCTGCCATTACGGTCCACGGCCGCTGTCAGGTTAAACCCGGAGGCAACGGTATAGCCGGTCTTGAGGCCATTGGTGCCCGGATACTTGCCGAGCAGATGATTGTGGGTAGGGATGACCTGCCCCCGCCATGCGAACTGCGTCGTGTTGAAGTAGGCATAATATTGAGGGAAGTCGCGTCGGATGCGGATGGCAAGGATCGCCATGTCGCGCGCCGTGGTGAGCTGGCGCGGGTTCGGCAGGCCGGACGCATTGACGAAGCTTGTGTTCATCATGCCCAGGCGGCGCGCTGTCGAGGTCATCCGGCTGGCGAAGGCTGCTTCACTGCCGCCGACGTTTTCAGCGACCGTCACTGCCACGTCATTGGCCGATTTGGTGACGATCGCCAGGATCGCGTCGCGGACAGTGATTGTGTCGCCAGCACTGAAGCCGAGCTTGGAGGGGGCCTGACGGGCAGCGAAAGCGGAGACCCGCAGCCGATCGGACATCTGCAATTTGCCTGCGTCGAGCTGGGCAAAGAGCATGTAAAGGGTCATGACCTTGGTGAGAGAGGCAGGATAGCACAGAACATCCGGGTTCAGCGAATGCAGGATCTGTCCCGAATTTGCATCCACCACAAATTCGGCCTGATTGGGCGCCTTGTAGGCTGAAATGCGCTTTTTCTTCTTTTTGGCGGCCATGGCCGGATCGACAAGCATGCAAACGAGAAGAAGGGCGAGGGCCACGGTCAGCACAGCCTGCCATGAAGCCGCGGCCGGGCGCGCACTCGCAAATTTATGCGACCTTGCAAGCGTACCGGCCAACATCGGCGCCCCCATTCTTTCTAAACCGGATAGTGGCGGGATTCCCCACAAAAACCAAAATCCGGCTCAGCCCATAATTACGAATATGAGTATAACGATTAAAAGCTGGTTTGCGAAGTTGTTTTTAATTTTTTGAAATGAAAAGCCCCGTGAATCCCGAGGGTTGCCGATGGTTTTGATCTCAGCACATGAGGACAAGGGTCATAAAAAATTAAATATTTAACAATATCAACTTTTGCCGGGTCTTGGTTGTGCCGCTCCCTTGCTTAATGACAAGCAATCAGGACGGGGGCTGCCGATGCCCCCTTTGAGCAAGCAGAAGACCAAATCATAATTAAAAATTAATAAAGGCTATTGATCCGCGGATGCCGTGAATATGCAAAAATTCGAAGCTCTGGAGTGTTTTTTTGGAGCACCGTGAGCCATGCCTGTCTGTCCTGTTGTGACCAGAATGATGTTTTGGCCTTAAAGGTCTTTGAAATCTGACTTTTTCTCTTATGTAATATTGCCAACAGGACGGGAATCACCCGCCGCGCCGGGGCCTGACGGGACCGGTTGCTGCGGGAAGGCTGGAAGTGGTGTGAGCTGGGTATGAACATGGCCGATGACACGCGTCAGGGCGATGATGGCGGAGTGTCGACCGGCATCATCACAAGAACGCGGACGAAGACGAAAAAGCCTTCGCTCTATAAGGTTTTGCTTCTGAATGACGATTACACGCCGATGGAATTCGTCGTTCATGTGCTTGAGCGCTTCTTCAACAAGGGGCGTGAGGATGCTGCCCGCATCATGATGCATGTGCATCAGCATGGGGTGGGGTTATGCGGCCTCTACACTTACGAAGTCGCTGAAACGAAAGTGACGCAGGTTATGGATTACGCGCGCCAGAACCAGCATCCGTTACAGTGTACGATGGAAAAGGAGTAGCTATCTCCGGTTCCGGGTTTCAGCGCGAAGGTCAAGAAGGGAAGGTCAACTGTGCCATCATTTTCCCGTAGTCTCGAAGAGGGCCTTCACCGTGGTCTGGCGCTCGCCAATGAGCGCAACCATGAATACGCAACGCTCGAACATTTGCTGCTCGCCCTGATTGATGATCCGGACGCCGCCGCGGTGATGCGGGCGTGCAATGTCGATCTCGATGTGCTGAGACGTCAGCTCTCAAATTATATTGATAACGAGCTGTCGAGCCTCATTGTCGAGGATGGTGATGACTCCAAGCCCACAGCGGGCTTTCAGCGCGTTATCCAGCGGGCTGTCATTCATGTCCAGTCGTCCGGCCGTGAGGAGGTCACGGGCGCGAATGTGCTTGTGGCCATGTTTGCCGAGCGCGAAAGCCATGCCGCCTATTTCCTGCAGGAGCAGGACATGACGCGGTATGATGCTGTGAACTACATCAGCCATGGCATTGCCAAGCGCAGTGAGCTGAGCGAGCAGCGCCCGGTGCGCGGCGCAACTGGAGGGGATGAGGCCGAGGCCACCCGCGAAAAGCCCAAGAGCAGCCCCAAGGAACGTTCAACCGAGGCGCTTGATGCCTATTGCGTTAACCTTAACGAGAAAGCCAAATCGGGCAAGATCGATCCGCTGATCGGGCGCGGGAAGGAAGTCGAGCGCACGATCCAGATTCTGTGCCGCCGCCAGAAGAACAACCCGTTGTTCGTGGGCGACCCGGGCGTTGGCAAGACCGCGATTGCCGAGGGGCTTGCGCGTCGCATCGTGCTGGGTGAGGTGCCGGAGGTGTTGCAGGACGCCACCATCTTCTCGCTCGACATGGGCACGTTGCTGGCTGGCACCCGCTATCGAGGCGACTTTGAGGAGCGCATCAAGGCGGTGATCAAGGAGCTGGAAAACTATCCCGGCGCCATCATGTTCATCGACGAGATCCATACGGTGATTGGCGCAGGCGCCACCAGCGGCGGCGCAATGGATGCATCCAACCTGCTCAAGCCCGCGCTTGCCAGTGGTTCGCTGCGCTGCATGGGCTCGACCACGTACAAAGAATATCGTCAACATTTCGAAAAGGACCGCGCCCTCGTGCGCCGGTTCCAGAAGATCGATGTGGCCGAGCCGTCCGAAGAGGATACGTTCAAGATCCTCAAGGGCCTCAAACCCTATTTCGAGGAATTTCACAAGGTCCGCTACACGGACGAAGCGGTGCGCCTCGCGATCAAGCTTTCGGTGCAGTATCTGCATGATCGTAAACTACCCGACAAGGCCATTGATATTCTGGACGAAGCGGGCGCCTCGCAGATGCTGCTGACCGAGGCGCGACGCAAGAAGGTGATTGGCGTCAAGGAAATCGAGACGATCATCGCGACCATGGCCCGCATTCCGGCAAAGACCGTGTCGAAGACAGATACGGAGAAGCTGCGCGATCTCAGCGGCGATCTGAAGCGGGTCGTCTTCGGTCAGGATGCGGCCATAGATGCGCTGGCCTCCTCGATCAAGCTTGCGCGCGCGGGCCTTCGCGACCCTGAAAAGCCGATCGGCTCCTATCTCTTTTCGGGACCGACGGGCGTTGGCAAAACGGAAGTAGCGCGCCAGCTTGCCTCAATCATGGGCGTCGAGATGCTGCGCTTCGACATGTCGGAATATATGGAGCGGCACACCGTCTCGCGGTTGCTTGGCGCGCCGCCCGGCTATGTCGGCTTCGACCAGGGCGGTCTGCTCACCGATGGCGTCGATCAGCATCCGCATTGCGTGCTGCTGCTCGATGAAATCGAGAAGGCGCATCCCGATCTCT
>JAATFR010000057.1 GCA_015655095.1 Hyphomicrobiales bacterium
ACCGGCACGATGAACCTGACCGAGCCTCATTGCGGCACCGACCTCGGACTGCTGCGCACAAAAGCCGTGCCCCAGGCCGACGGCAGCTACAAGATCACCGGCCAGAAGATTTTCATCTCGGCGGGCGAACATGATCTCGCCGACAACATCATCCATCTGGTGCTGGCGCGTATTGAGGGCGGTCCTGCGGGCGTCAAGGGCATTTCCCTGTTCGTCGCGCCGAAATACCTGCTGAAAGAAGACGGCTCGCCGGGAGAGCGCAACGCCGTCACCTGCGGCTCGCTCGAGCACAAGATGGGAATTCACGGCAACGCCACCTGCGTGCTCAATTATGACGGCGCGACCGGCTGGCTCGTCGGCGAGGAACACAAGGGCCTTCGCGCCATGTTCACCATGATGAACGAAGCCCGTCTGGGCGTCGGGCTTCAGGGCCTGTCGCAATCGGAAGTCGCCTACCAGAATGCACTGGCCTATGCGAAGGACCGTATTCAGGGCCGTTCGCTTACAGGCATCAAGGCGCCGGACAAGGCCGCCGATCCGATCATCGTTCATCCAGATGTGCGCCGGATGCTGCTTTCCGCCAAGGCTTTCAATGAGGGCGCAAGGGCGCTTCTGGTCTGGACCGCGCTTCATGGCGATCTTGCCAACCGCTCCGATGATGCAAAGGTCCGGGAATTCGGCGAAGACATGATGGCGCTGCTGACGCCGGTCATCAAAGGCTATTTCACGGATCGCGGCTTTGCCAATGCGGTTGAATGCCAGCAGGTGTTCGGCGGCCATGGCTATATCGATGAATGGGGCATGGGCCAGTTCGTCCGCGACGCCCGCATCGCCATGATCTATGAGGGCGCGAACGGCATCCAGGCGCTTGATCTCGTCGGCCGCAAGCTGGCGTCCAATGGCGGGCGCGGGGTCTTCGCCTTCTTTAAACTGATCGATGATTTCATCACCGGAGCAGGAGCCGACGAAACCCTGAAGCCCTTCGTTGCCGGACTTTCCGCGGCGCGCAAGGATCTGGAGGCCGCCACCCTCTGGTTCATGGAAAACGCGCTTACCAATCCCGACAATGCCGGTGCGGGCTCGACCGACTATCTGCATATGTTCGGCGTCACAGCCCTTGCCTTCATGTGGGCCAAGATGGCGAAACTCGCGGCTGAAAAGCTCGCGGCCGGAACGCAGGAAAAAGACTTTTACGAGACCAAGATCGCGACCGGGCGCTATTTCATCGACCGCATGGTGCCGGAAACAGCGCTTTATCTTGCCCGCGTGCAGGTCGGCAGCGCCTCCATGATGGCGCTCACCGCCGATAATTTCTAGAACGACCAACAATAAAAGGACAGGGAACGAACAATGGATGCCGGTTACAAGAGTCCGTGGCTCGATGAGGAACTTGAGATTCTGCAAAACGCTGTCAGCAAATTTTATGTAAAGGAATTTGCTCCCCTCGTGGGCAAGTGGAACGCGCAGGGTTATGTGGATCGCGATGCCTGGTACAAGGCGGGCGAGGCCGGCATTCTGTGCGCCGGCATTTCCGAGGAATATGGCGGCGGCGGCGGCGGCTTTTTCCATGAAATGGTGATTACGCAAGAGCAGGCCCGCGCGGGCATTGCCGGTTTCGGCAATTCCGTTCACTCCGGCATCGTTGCCCATTACATCGAATCCTACGGCACCGAGGAGCAGAAAAAGAAATGGCTGCCCAAGATGGCGACCGGCGAAATCGTCGCCGCCATCGCCATGACCGAACCCGGCGCAGGCTCGGATCTTCAGGGCATCAAGACGACGGCAAAGAAGGTCGGCAACCAGTATGTGATCAATGGTCAGAAAACCTTCATCACCAATGGCCAGCAGTCGACCCTGATCTGCGTCGTGGCGAAGACGGACCCGGCTGGCGGCGCCAAGGGCACCTCGCTGATCATGGTCGAGACGGACGAGGTGGAAGGCTTCCGGCGCGGCCGCAATCTCGACAAGATCGGGATGCACGCTCAGGACACCTCGGAACTTTTCTTCGATGATGTGAAGGTGCCGACCTCTAACCTTCTTGGCACAGAAGAAGGAAAGGGCTTCTTCCAGCTCATGCAGCAGTTGCCGCAGGAGCGCCTGATCATCTCCATTCAGGCCTGTGTCGCCATGGAAAAGGCCGTTGCCCTGACATCGGAATATGTCAAGGAACGAAAGGCTTTCGGCAAGAGCATCCTCGATTTCCAGAACACACAGTTCAAGCTGGCGGAATGCAAGACCGAAGCAACCATTGCCCGCGTCTTCACGGATAATTGCGCAGTCAGGCTGCGTAATGGCGAACTGGATGCCACCACCGCCGCCATGGCGAAATGGTGGACGACGCAGAAGCAGTGCGAGATCGTCGATACCTGCCTCCAGTTCTTCGGCGGCTATGGCTATATGATGGAATATCCTATCGCCCAGCTCTACACGGATGCCCGCATCCAGAAAATCTATGGCGGCACAAACGAAATTATGAAGATGCTCATCGCCCGCACACTATAATATTTCACTGATACGTCATGAGAAATGCCCGGGAAATTCCCGGGCATTTTTTATCCGCCACCGCTGTGCAAGAGGATGCCGGTTCGCGCCTAGCGCACCTGTCCGCCATCTACAACAATCACCTGCCCGGTGATGAATTTCGCCCGTGGACTTGCCAGAAACATCGCGGCATCGGCGATCTCGTCCACGGTGCCAAAACGGCGGAGCGCCACCTCACGCTTGATCCAGCGGCCCCAGGCCTCGGGGCGTTCTGTGATGCTCTTTTCCCAGGTGCCGCCCTCAAACAGAATATTACCAGGGGCGATGGCGTTGACGCGCACGTTCTCCTTGCCCGCAAGCCGCGAAAGCGCGCGAGTCATATGGTTCGTGGCGGCCTTGGTGGCGGCATAGGTTAGCGACGACCCCAGCGTATCCACCCCCGCAATCGAGGAAATGAGGATGACGCTGGCATGGGCGCGTTCACTCTCCGGGCGCGCCAGAATGCGCGTGAGCGCTTCACGCGCCAGATAAGCCCCGCCCAGCAGGTTCTGCTTGATGTCCGCTTCCCAGTCTTCGTCGGTCACCTCGATGCCCAGCGGCGCGCGGCCCAGCCCGACATTGGCAATGGCGCAATGGACAGGACCGAGCACACGCTCCGTCTCGTCGAGCGCGCGGATAATGTCGACGGACGTGGTCATGTCACCCGCAATGGTGATGAGCTTTTGCGGGTCAATGCCAGCCGCGACAAGTTTTTCCTGCGCGGCTTTCAGCGAATCGGCGCCGCGCCCCGTCAACGCGACCCTGGCACCCTCCTTCGCAAATCCTTCAGCCATGCCAAGGCCGATCCCCCGGCTTGCCCCGGCAATGAAGATCACCTTGTCCTTGAGATCCAGTTCCATCGTTCCACCTCCCTGATTTCTGTTTCTCTATTCATGCCCGCATTGGGGTCGCCTGAAAAGGGTTGGCTGTTTCACCGGCAATATGATCCCGGGTTGAAATAGGTATAATATTTTTACGGTTTCCGCATAACCAGATGTTCTGATGTATACAGATTGATATGGATTTCTTCTCATGTCTGTTTTTCCGCACTCATCAAACACAATCCGCTCAGTGAAAAACCCGCGATCATAAAAGCGACACCTGAAATGCGGACAGTGTCTTCCATGCAACCTCCGGTATCGGATTTTCTTTGACAGGGCGCATTGAAAAATGGTGATTTTTATATGCTGGGGAGTGAGCCGCTACCATGTGTGCCACACAAGTCGGACAGCATAGGATATCGCTCCCTTGAGCTGACGCCGTTTGTGCTGATGCAACGGGAAGATTGGACCTTTTATTGGTGCGGTCATGAAACTGAGTATGGCAATGGCTGTGACAAAACTCGTCCGGCAGGAACTGGATTTCGGCAACGAAGGTGGCCTTTCCTATCTGGAATGGACAGACGGTGGTGGCCGCATCCCGCTTCATTTCGCACATGCGAACGGGTTCAATTCCCTCACCTATCGCACGCTGCTTTCGCCTCTTGCCTCCCGTTTTCATATTCGCGCCTGGGATGCGCGCGGCCATGGTCATTCGAACCTTCCCGCTACCCCGGAGAATCTGCGCGACTGGAAGATCTACCGCGATGACCTGATCCAGTTCATCGAAAGATTCGCTGATGAAACGGCGCAGGCCGTGGTTCTGGCCGGTCATTCCATGGGGGCGACAATCAGCCTTATGGTGGCGGCAGAACGTCCTGATCTGGTGCGCGGCGTCTGCCTGCTCGAACCGGTGATCGGGTCGCCGGGGTATCTTGGCCGGATGCGCTTTCTCAATATGCTCGGCCTTGGCTCAAGCCATGAGCTGGCCCGCCTGATCGCACAACGGCGCTCCACCTTTCCCGACCTCCCGTCCATGATCCGGGCCTGCAGCAGCCGGAGCGCGTTCCGTACCTGGCCTGAGGATGTGATTGCAGATTATGTCGAGGGCGGGACAAGGCTCGATGAGCGCGGTTGTGCCCATCTGAGCTGTTCCCCGGCATGGGAATCCGCCAGCCATCTGGCGCAGGGACATGGTGTATGGGACGCGGTGCACAACCTGTCGGTGCCGATCACTCTGATATATGCGGGCAACGGCACCGCCTGCCATCCTGCCGCCCAGGCGCGGCTTAGCGAAATAGACCCGGAAGCAACTATCCTGCGCCTCGGCTATGCCACCCATTTCCTGCCGATGGAATGTCCTGACATCGTGCGGCGCGAAA
>JAATFR010000216.1 GCA_015655095.1 Hyphomicrobiales bacterium
CGATGGGAATGACCAGCAGCGCGCTGATGACATGGCCGATGGCGAGTGGAATGCCGAGGCACATTTGCAGCGCCATGGACATGATGCTGGCCTCCACCGCGAACAGGATGAAGGTAAACGAGGCGTAAATCAGCGAGGTGACGGTCGAGCCGATATAGCCGAACCCCGCGCCGCGCGTCAGCAGGTCTATGTCGACGTTGAATTTGGCGGCATAAAAGCAGATCGGCAGGCCGGTCAGGAAGATCAGCAGGCTGACCGCGAGGATCGCCAGCGCCACATTGGAAAAGCCGTAGTTCAGCGTGATGCTGCCGCCGGTGGCCTCGCAGGCCAGAAACGAGATTGCCCCGAACGCGGTGTTGCCGACCCGGAAGGCGGACCAGCGCCGGGCGCGTTCCGCCGTATAGCGCAACGCGAAATCCTCAAGCGTCTGGTTGGCGACCCATTGATTATATTGCCGCCGCACCCGGATGACGCGCTGGCGTCCCGTCATCGGTTTCCGCTCATGATCCGCCCTCTGCTTTCGTCAGCTTCTGCCTAATATTTAAGCAAAAATCATGCCGAGCCCCGCCAGCGCGATCATGGCACCCACGGCGCGGGTCAGTTTTTCGGCCGATATGCGCCGCGTGGCAATGGCGACGCCGAGCCCGCAGCCGTGGAGCAGGGCTGTTGCGATGGCAAAGCCGGCAGCGAATTCCATGCCGGAGGCACTGGCCGGAATTTCCAGCCCATGGGTATAGCCATGAGCCAGACCGAAGGCGGCGATGAGCGCAGCACCCAGACCAATATGCAGTTTCAGGTTGAGCGCAGTGGCGACGCCGAGCACGACCACCGACGCAAGAATGACCGTCTCGACGGCGGGAAACGCCAGCCCGCTCATGCCAATCGCTCCCCCCGCAATTATGGCGGCAACGAAGCTCGCGGGCCAGAGCCAGAGCGAGCGGTTGCCCGCAAGCCCGGCCCACAGGCCGACCGCGACTATGGCGAGCAGATGGTCGGCCCCTGTCAGGGGGTGGACGAGGCCGGCGTCAAAACCGGTCACGCCATGGCCTGGATGCGCCATGGCGGGCGCGGCGATCAGCAGCATCGGCGCGGTAAAAGCGAAGAGACGGGAAAGCTGGCGCATGGTTCGATTATTCCTTGTGCAGGCCTATGCGGCGGGGCTGGCGCTCAGACCGCCGGCGATTTCGATGAAGCGGGCAACCTCGGCCACGCCCTGTCCGGCCTTGATGTTGGTGAAGTGGAACGGGCGCTCGGCGCGCATCCGTTTCGTGTCGCGGTCCATGACTTCAAGGCTGGCCCCGACCAGGGGCGCAAGGTCGATCTTGTTGATGACCAGCAGGTCGGAGCGCGTGATGCCGGGCCCGCCCTTGCGGGGGATCTTGTCACCTGCCGAAACGTCGATGACATAAAGGGTGAGGTCGGCCAGTTCCGGGCTGAAGGTGGCGGCGAGATTATCCCCGCCCGACTCGATCAGGATGAGGTCGAGGCCGGGAAAGCGTCTGTGCATCTCGGCGACGGCGGCGAGGTTCATCGAGGCGTCCTCGCGGATCGCGGTGTGGGGGCAGCCGCCGGTTTCGACGCCGATGATCCGCTCCGGCGGCAGCGAGCCCGCGCGGGTCAGGAATTCGGCGTCTTCCCTGGTGTAAATGTCGTTGGTGATGGCCGCGATGTCATAGCTTCTGCGGAAATGCTTGCAGAGCGCGTCCATCAGCGCGGTCTTGCCGGAGCCGACCGGACCGCCGATGCCCACGCGCAGGGGGCCTGTGTAGGATGGGCTCATGTGCGGAACAACCTCGTGTACTGGGTTTCGTGCTGCATCGACGCCATGTCGGCGCGGAAGGTAGCGGACCCCATCTGCCTGAATGGGTCCCGGTCGCCAGGCGTGTCGGGAAGGTCGGCGGCCCGCGTCACGGTCTCGGTGACGAGGCTCCGCAGGTGCGCCATGGCAAGCTGGCCATCGGTCTGGCCCAGCGGCACCAGCCGCTGGGCGGCGGAGACTATGTTGGCGACAAAACCGTGGAGGTAGGCGGTCAGCGCCAGCGTCAGCGGAATGGCCGCCCCGGCGGCGGTCACGGCAACCACGACGGGATAGGCAAGATCACCATCCGCGACCTCATCCAGCATGTGGAGCGAAGGGGCATCTTCCACGGCCCGGGCAATGCGCCGGAACGCGGCTCCCTGCGCAATCGTCTCGATACGGCGCTCGCGGGAGGGCTGGGCGGCGGCGGCAAGTTCGGCGAGATCGAGCAGGGCGGACATATCCCCGCGCCGGGCGGCGTCATGGGCGTGGGTGAAAAGCACGGCGTCGTTCCATGCCGCGCCATGATTGAGCAGGTCCTCGAGCCAGGCCTCCAGGCTGGCTCGGCTGGTGACATCGCCAGCCTCGACCGCCCACTCAAGCCCGCCCGAATGGCTGAAGGCGCCCACCGGATAGGAGGGCGAGAGCCAGGAAAGGAGTTGGTAGAGTGAAGTTTCAATCATGCCCGTGTTCATGAGTATGGTCATGATCATGGTGATGATGATCATGCCCTCCGCCTGCCTCGCTGTAGGCGCCCCCTTCGGGGTCAAACGGCGCGCGGATCGGGGTGGCGGTGCCGCCAAGACCCTGCGCCATATCCGCGATCACATGGTCGGCGCGGATGCGGAGCCGGTTGCCCATGAGCTGGGTCGGCAGATGCCGGTTGCCCAGATGCCAGGCGATGCGGACGAGACCGGCAAGCGTCGGGGTGGTGATTTCATGCAGATCCTCGTCGGCGGCTTCCACCAGCACGGTCTGCCCGTTGGTCAGCACCAGCCCGTCGCCATGGCGCAGGCGCGTCGCTTCCGGCAGATCGAGCAATATATGATGGCCTTTCAGCGTTTCAAGCATGATCCGTCGGCGGTGGCGGCGGTCCTGGTCGAGAACGACGCGATCATCCACGATCAGCGGATCGAAATGACCGGCGCGGACGATGCGGTAGGCGCGCTGCATGGGGACACCTCAGAACAGGAAATAACGCTGCGCCATGGGCAGCACATCGGCAGGCGGGCAGGTTAGGAGTTCACCATCGGCATGGACCTCATAGGTTTCGGAATCGACCTCGATAAAGGGGGTGGCGTCGTTCAGGATCATGGAGGACTTGCCGATGGTCCGGGTGTTTTCCACCGCAACGATACGGCGGGACAGCCCCAGCCGCCGGGCAATGTCGGTTTCGAGCGCGGCCTGCGACACGAAGCTGATCGTCGTCTGCGCCGCCGCGCGTCCCAGCGCGCCGAACATGGGCCGGTAATGCACCGGCTGGGGCGTCGGAATTGAGGCGTTGGGGTCGCCCATCAGCGCGTGGGAGATCATGCCGCCCTTGATGATGAGATCAGGCTTCACGCCGAAAAAGGCCGGCGACCAGAGAACAAGGTCCGCGAACTTGCCCGGCTCGATGGAGCCAACCTCATGGGCGAAGCCCTGCGCGATGGCCGGGTTGATCGTATATTTCGCGATGTAACGGCGCACGCGCAGATTGTCATTCTCGCCATGCTCTTCGCCAAGCCGTCCGCGCTGCACCTTCATCTTGTGGGCGGTCTGCCATGTGCGGATGATGACCTCGCCAACACGCCCCATGGCCTGGCTGTCCGACGAAATGATCGAGAATGCTCCCAGATCATGGAGAATATCCTCGGCCGCGATCGTCTCGCGGCGGATGCGGCTTTCAGCGAAGGCCACGTCCTCCGGGATCGAGGGGTTCAGATGGTGGCAGACCATCAGCATGTCGAGATGCTCGTCCACCGTGTTGACCGTAAAGGGCCGGGTCGGGTTGGTGGAGGAGGGGATAACATTGGCGAGGCCCGCCACCTTGATGATGTCGGGCGCATGTCCGCCGCCTGCGCCTTCGGTGTGGAAGGCATGAATGGTCCGCCCCTTGAAGGCGGCGATGGTATCCTCGACAAAGCCGCTCTCGTTCAGCGTGTCGGTGTGGATCATGACCTGTACATCATATTCATCCGCCACGCTCAGGCAGCAGTCGATGGAGGCGGGCGTCGTGCCCCAGTCCTCATGCAGTTTCAGCGAGGAAGCGCCGGCGCGAATCTGCTCGATCAGCGCTTCGGGACGGCTGGCGTTGCCCTTGCCGGAAAAGGCGAGGTTGACCGGCAGGCCTTCGGCGGCCTGCAACATGCGTTCGATGTGCCACGGGCCGGGGGTGCAGGTGGTGGCGTTGGTGC
>JAATFR010000264.1 GCA_015655095.1 Hyphomicrobiales bacterium
CAACACGCCGCAATGGTTCATTTCGATGGACACGGACCAGTTGCGCAAGAAGGCGCTGGCCGCCGTCGATGAAACGCGCTTCGTGCCCGCCATCGGCCGCAACCGTCTGCGCTCCATGATCGAGAACCGCCCGGACTGGGTGATCTCGCGTCAACGTGCATGGGGTGTGCCGCTGACGATCTTCGTCCGCAAAAAAACGGGCGAAATCATGCGTGACGATGCCGTCAACAGGCGCATTCTCGATGCCGTGCGCCATGGTGGAGCGGATGCCTGGTTTGAATTGCCGGACAGCCATTTTCTCGGGGATAAATATAACCCGGAGGATTATGAGAAAATCGAGGATATTCTCGACGTCTGGTTCGATTCAGGCTGTACCCACGCCTTTGTGCTGGAAGAGCGCGAAGACCTGAAATGGCCTGCCGACGTTTATCTGGAAGGCTCCGACCAGCATCGCGGCTGGTTTCATTCCTCCCTGCTTGAGAGCTGCGGCACCCGTGGCCGCGCGCCCTACGATCAGCTTGTGACCCATGGCATGACTCTGGACGAGCAAGGCCGCAAGATGTCGAAATCGGTTGGCAACACGGTCGTACCGCAAAAAGTGATCGACCAGAACGGCGCCGATATCATGCGTCTGTGGGTGTCGAGTGCGGATTATTGGGAAGACCAGCGGCTTGGTCCTGAAATCATCAAGTCCACAGTCGATGCCTATCGCAAGCTGCGCAACACGTTCCGCTTTCTGCTGGGCAACCTCGCGGGCTTTGCCGGGAGCGAGCGCGTCGGCTTTGCCGACATGCCGGAGCTTGAGCGCTATATCCTGCACCGGATTGCCGAACTCGACCGACAGGTGCGCCAATATTACAGCGACTATGATTTCAAGCGCATCTTTCAGGCCCTGACGAACTTCATGACGGTCGATCTTTCGGCCTTCTATTTCGATATTCGCAAGGACACGCTTTATTGCGATCCGAAATCGGCTGTCGGCCGACGCGCCTGCCGCACCGTGCTCGATATCCTGTTTTCGCATCTGACCGCCTGGTTCGCGCCGATCTTGTCGTTCACCATGGAGGAAGTCTGGCTGACGCGCTTTCCGTCTGAAGAGGACTCCGTCCATTTCCGAACCTTCCCGTCCGCGCCTGCCGAATGGCTTGACGCCCGGCTGGCGGATAAATGGGAAATGGTGCGAGAGCTGCGCCGGGTCGTGACCGGTGCTCTCGAGGTCGAGCGCCGCGAAAAGCGCATCGGTTCGAGCCTTGAGGCGGCACCGGAAGTCTATGTCAGCAATTCAGCTCTGGCGGCTGCGATGGAGGGCGTCGATCTGGCTGAAATCGCGATCACCAGCCAGGCCGGTCTGATCGAAGGCGAGGGACCGCCCGATGCTTTCCGGCTTGATGAGGTGCCGGGCGTCGCAGTGGTGTCAAAGCTGGCCGTGGGGCGCAAATGCGCGCGCTCCTGGAAGATTTCCGATGATGTCGGCAGCGTGCCGGGCTACCCGGATCTTTCGCCGCGCGATGCGGCGGCGGTGATGGAGTATGATGCGGAGCATGGCGCAGCATGATGGACAGGAATGCCAGCCGTCTCGTGCTCTGGGGGCGTTTCTCACAGCTTGGCCTTGGCGTCGCGCTCGTGGCTTTCTTGTTCGACCGCCTGTTCAAATTATGGATGTTGGGGCCGTTCGATTTGCCCTCGCGCGGCCGCTACATCGTCACGCCTTTCTTTGATCTCGTCATGGCCTGGAACAAGGGCGTGAGCTACGGTCTCTTTCAGGCTCATTCAGGCTTGGGGCGTCTTGTCCTTATCCTGTTCGCGGTTGTCGTCACGGCAGGGCTGGTTTTGTGGCTGGCGCAAGTTGCCCGTGGGCTGGTCGCCGTGGCCATCGGGCTGGTCATCGGGGGGGCTGTCGGCAACGTCTATGATCGCGTCCATTATGGCGCGGTTGCGGACTTTTTTAGTTTTCATGCCCTCGGATTTTACTGGTATATCTTCAACGTCGCGGATATTTGGATCGTGCTGGGGGTTGTATTTTTCCTTTACGATTCTCTGTTTCCGGTGAAATCGGGATGAGGTTTGAGGCTATTTTGTTGCCGCAAACAGGTCCGGGGCAGGCCGGGGGCGACGTCATCCGCATGGAGGGACTGGACGTGATTGAAGTTGGCTTCAAGTCGGGGCGCGTTATGACGGCACGGCATCAGGCCGCCCGGCTGGGCGCAGGGCTGCTGCTCGGCGTCGCGGTTCTGGCATTGGCGGGATGCGGTTCGGGTGGCGGCATCAAGAATGCGCTTGGTTATGGCAAGTCCTCCCCGGATGAATTCGCGATCACGACCCAGGCCCCTCTCGTCATCCCCCCCGATTTCAGCCTGCGTCCACCGGCGCCTGGTGCGCCCCGTCCACAAGATACCCAGCCTTCAACAGCGGCCCAGCAGGCCATGTTCGGGTCTGAGGGCGAAGCCATCGCCTCGACGAGTTCATCTCTTGGCAATGTTTCTCCCGGCGAAGCCGCGCTGCTGTCCCAAACTGGGGCTGCCAACGCGAGCCCCGACATCCGCGCGACCGTCGATAACGAGACCCGGACCCTCGACACCAAGACCGAAAGCTTCACGGATCAGGTTCTCTTCTGGAAGGAGCCTGTCCCGGTATCCGGCACCATGGTCGATGCGCCTGCCGAGCAGAAGCGTATCCAGGAGAACGCGGCGCAGGGCAATCCCATCACCTATGGCAATACGCCGATCATCAAGCCCGAGGGCGAAAGCTGGTACAGCGGCCTGTTTAACTGGTTCTGATTGTCCTGTTCCGGTATTGAAAGAACCGGGGAGTCGATATGAAGGCTGGAAACTGGAAATAAAACATCCCAAGTTCTGGCAAGCTTCCGATATCGGCAGCGACATCAGGACAGGATCGTAAATTCCATGAACATTGAGAACGGGACTTCCAGCCCCTGTCCTCTGCGAAAGGCCGTACTCGCTGTCTTTTGCTGCCTCATTCTCGTCGCCGGGTGGTCCCGCGTCGTGGAGGCAAAAGCCGAAAGGCTGGCGGTGGAAGAGTTCACTCTTTCCAATGGCCTCAAGGTGGTGGTTATCCCGGATCACCGCGCCCCCGTCGTTACCCAGATGGTCTGGTATCGCGTCGGTTCAGTTGATGAGACGCCAGGAAAGACCGGACTTGCCCATTTTCTTGAGCATCTCATGTTCAAGGGCACGAAGAAGATGGCGCCCGGCGACTTCAGCGCCATCGTCGCCCGCAATGGTGGCAACTATAATGCTTTCACCAGTTCCGACTATACCGCCTATCACGTGCAGGTTGCGGTGGACCGGCTGCCCCTCGTGATGGGCATAGAAGCCGACCGGATGCAGAATCTTCAGCTTTCCGATCGGGATGTGATGCCCGAGCGCAAGGTCGTGCTTGAAGAACTGGGCATGCGGGTTGAAAACGATCCAGGCGCAATTCTATCGATCAAGATGGACAAGGTACTTTATGGCACCCACCCTTATGGAACGCCCACCATTGGCTGGCGTCCCGAGGTTGAGAAACTGACGACCGATGACGCGCTTGCCTTTTATCGCCGGTTCTATACCCCCAACGATGCGATTCTGGTGGTGGTGGGCGATGTCACGCCGGAACAGATAAAAAAGCTCGCGAATGAAAAATTCGGTTCCCTGAAGCCGACCGCGCAGGCCAACATGCGCACCATCGCCGATGTTGCCCCTCTGACAAAATCAACGACTGTCGAATATCGCGATGCCCGGGTCGCCCAGCCGAACTGGCAGCGCTCATGGCTGGCGGCGAACTATCGCGAAAACCAGAAGGACGTGCCTGCCCTTAAGGTTTTTTCCCAGATTCTCGGCGGCGGCACGACCAGCAGGCTTTACCGGTCTTTGGTGGTGCAGGACAAGATCGCGGCCGATGCCGGTTCGTCCTATGACGGCTCCAGCTATTACCGGTCCGCATTTGCCGTCTATGTCGTGCCGATAGCGGAAAAGAATATCCCCGCCATCGCCAACCGGGTTGAGGCTCTCATTGCCGAGATTGCGAAGAAGGGCGTGACCCCTGACGAACTGGAGCGCGCGAAAACGCTGCTGGTATCGAGCGCGATTTATAATCGTGACCAGCAACTGGGACTTGCCGGGCTCTATGGCGCGGCCCTCGCGACCGGGTTGACGGCGGCGCAGGTGGAGGCGCGGCCTGACGGTATCCGCGCGGTCAGCGCCGCAGATGTGCAGGCCGCCGCGCAAAACTATATAGCGGGAAAATATGCCGTAACAGGCCACCTCCTGCCGGAGAAAAGCCAATGAGACGCCTTGTCCTGATCTGCCTTGCATCGCTGGCTGTGCTGGTGCCTGTTGCTGCGAATGCCATGAAGGTCGAGCGGGTGGTTTCGCCCGGCGGAATAGAGGCCTGGCTTGTCGAGGAGCGCACTGTCCCCGTTCTGGTGCTCGATGTGAACTGGCGTGGCGGCGGCGCGGCGCAGGACCCTGCGGGCAAAACCGGCACGGCCTTTATGATGGCAGGCCTCATGAATGAAGGCGCGGGCGATCTTGATTCCCTGGCCTTTCAGGCTGCGATGGCGGACAAGGCCATCAGCCTCTATTTCAGTGCTGACAAAGATGATCTGTCAGCCTCTCTGGTGACGCTCGGCGAAAATCGGAAACGGGCTTTCGAGCTTCTGCGTCTTGCCCTGAGCAAGCCCCGTTTCGATCCCGAGGCAATTGAGCGCGGCCGGGCGCAGGTCCTTTCCATTCTTGCAGGCGAGCGCGACGATCCTGACAGCATGGCGGCGCGGGCATGGTCTGCGGCGGCCTTTCCCGGCCATCCCTATGCGTTGCCGGTCAAGGGCACGCCGGAAACGGTGAACGCGATCGACCGGGCTGATATCGTCGCCTTCAGCCAGCGGGTGCTGGCGCGCGGCAACATGAAGATTGCCGTGGTCGGGCCGATCACGGCGAAGGAACTGGGGCCGCTGCTGGATAGCACCTTCGGTGCGCTGCCGTCGGAGCCGAAGCTGGTGCCCGTGGCAGACGTCACGGTCGCTGCCCCTCCTGCCGCGCCGATCGTCGTGCCGCAGGACAATGCCCAGAGCGTGGTGTTGTTCGGCGGGACAGGGATCGACCGTTCCGATCCTGATTTCATACCCGCCTTTGTCATGAATTACGTGCTGGGCGGCGGTGGTTTCAGCTCGCGGCTCATGGACGAGGTCCGCGAAAAGCGTGGTCTTGCCTATGGCATCTACAGCGGCTTTGATGATTACCAGCATGCGTCGGTCTGGCTTGGCCAATATGGCACCCGCAATGCGCAGGCGGGCCAGTCGCTGGCGCTGACGCGGCGTGAAGTGGCCTTGATGGCGCAAAAGGGCATTACCTCCGATGAGCTGGCGAACGCCAAAACCTACCTCACCGGCTCTTACCCCCTGCATTTTGATTCTAACGGGGGGATTGCTGCCCAGTTGATCTCCATTCAGGTGCAGGATCTGGGCATCGATTATGTTAACCGGCGCAACGCCCTTATCGAGGCCGTCACCCTTGATGACGTGGCGCGGGTGTCGAAACGCCTGCTGAAACCTGATTCCCTGCTGATCACAGCCGTCGGAAAGCCCAATTTTGAAGACCAGAGCATCCCGCCAGCCAAACCCGGACTCGTAAAGCCGCGTTCGACGGGCCCATCAGAGCAGCGTCCCTGAATGATGAAATTGTAAATACGTCAACTTTTGCGGCTTTTGCGCTATAGATCTGTCAAACTCTTGCTGGCATTTCGCCATAAGCTTTTGCTAACGTGCTGTGCTTGTTTGCAAATGCGCTATTTTTGCGCATAGGCAAGGGCGCCTGCGGCCCGTCTGGGCCGCAGGAAGCATTTTCTGCAGGGGTGAATATTTGATGGGCGTGCGTGTTCTCCCGTTTGAACAGAATATTGAAGGCTGCTTCGAGGACAAGATCGGCGCGGGTGGGTTGAGCCGTGCCGCCTATGAAAAGGCCCTTGCTCAAACCGAAGAGGCGCTGGACTGGCTGCGCGAGATGCATGCGACGGGTAGCCTGCCGCTGCTGGACGTGCCCGCGCGTGAGGATGATTTCCCTGCTTTCGAGGAGATGTCCAGAACCCTTCTGGAAAATACGACGGACCTGTTCGTGCTTGGCACTGGCGGTTCGTCGCTGGGAGCGCAGGCGCTGGCGCAGCTCTCGGGCTGGGGCACGCAGGCCCATCTGCAAAAGGGCGCGCGCATCCATTTCCTCGATAATCTCGACGCTTCGACCATGACGGCGGTGCTGACAAATTGCGACCTGCGCTCGACGCGTTTTCTGGTGGTGTCCAAATCTGGCAGCACCATTGAGACGATCATGCAGCTTCTGGCCGCGATGAGCGCCATCGAGACGGCAGGCGGCAGCAAATACATGAAGCACCATTTCGCTGTGCTGACGGAGCCTGAGAAAAACGGCAAGCCCAACCCCCTGCGCGCCTTCGCGCTTGAGCACGGTTTTCCGATCATCGATCATGATACGGGCGTGGGCGGGCGTTTTTCGGTGCTGACCAATGTCGGCCTGCTGCCCGCGCGGTTGGTTGGCCTTGATGGGCGCGCGGTCCGGGCAGGCGCCGCGAAGATTCTGGCGCCCATACTTGCAGGGCGCAAGGCCTGCGACGTTCCCTCTGCCGTCGGTGCCGCCGTCTCGCTGGCGCTGCAAAGCGAACAGGGGGCCGATATCGGCATTTTCATGGCCTATGCCGACCGGCTGGAACGGCTGCTGGCCTGGCATGTCCAGCTCTGGGCTGAAAGCCTTGGAAAGCAGGGGCGCGGCACCACGCCGGTGAAGGCGCTGGGGCCGGTCGATCAGCATAGCCAGCTCCAGCTCTACCTCGCTGGTCCCAAGGACAAGCTTTACAACCTTTTCCTCACCGAGCCTGCAGGCAAGGGGCCTGAGATTCTGCCATCCATAGCGACCGGCGAGTTTGAATTTCTGGCGGGCTACCGGGTTGGCGATCTGGTTGACGCCGAGCAACGGGCGACGGCGGACACGCTGATGCGCAATGGCCGCCCGGTCCGGCTTTTCAATATCGAAAAGCTTGATGAGGAGACATTCGGCGCGCTGTTCATGCATTTCATGCTCGAAACCATCATCGCCGGGCGTATGCTGGGCATTGATCCGTTTGATCAGCCCGCCGTGGAGGAGGGCAAGATCCTCGCCAAAAAATATCTGAGCCATATGAGGCACTGACCGGGCAAAAATGAACCGTATCCGCCGCCTCTCCGAGGGAACCATCAACCGAATCGCCGCGGGCGAAGTGGTGGAGCGCCCCGCGAGCGCCGTGAAAGAGCTTGCCGAGAACGCTATCGACGCCAGCGCGCGCCACATCGACATTGTGATCTCGGGCGGCGGGCGCGATCTCATCCGCATCAGCGATGATGGCCATGGCATGGGCGCGGAGGATCTGGCTCTGGCCGTCGAGCGCCATGCGACCTCGAAGCTGAAGGAAACGGCTGAAGGCCGCGAGGATCTGCATAATATCTTTTCGCTGGGGTTTCGCGGCGAGGCATTGCCCTCCATCGGCGCGGTTGCGCGCCTCACCATCACAAGCCGGGAAGCTGGCAGCGAGGCGGCCTGTCGTATTTCGCTCTCGGGGGGAGCCGTTGGCCCGATCGAGCCCGTGGCGGCCCCGCATGGCACCCGAGTCGAAGTGCGCGATCTCTTCTATGCCACGCCCGCGCGGCTCAAGTTCCTGAAATCCGAACGCGCCGAGACGCAGGCGGTCGCCGATATCGTCAAGCGTCTCGCCATGGCGCATCCCGAGGTCGGCTTCACGCTGACGAGCGAGGATCGCAACATGCTGCGGCTGGAGCCTGAGATGCCGGGCGGTGTTGGCCTGCTGGCGCGGCTGGGCGCGATCATGGGCCGCGACTTCACAGCCAATGCGCTTCAGATCGAGGCGGAGCGGGAAGGCGTGCGCCTTTCAGGATTTGCGGGCCTGCCGACCTACAACCGCGGCACGGCGCAGATGCAATTTCTGTTCGTCAACGGCCGCCCGGTGCGCGACAAATTGCTGGTCGGCGCGGTGCGGGGGGCCTATGCGGATTTCCTCGCCCGGGACCGGCATCCAGCTGTCGCGCTTTTTGTCGATGTCATGCCCGCCGATGTCGATGTGAATGTCCATCCCGCCAAATCGGAGGTGCGGTTCCGCGATCAGGGGCTGGTGCGCGGCCTCATCGTCAGCGCGCTCAAGCATGCGCTGAACGACGCGGGGCACCGGGCCTCGACCACGGTTGCGGACGCAGCGCTTGAAGCCGTCCGCCCGCAACAGGCGGGCTTCGGCTATAACCCCGGTTACAGGCCGGATTTCACGGCGCGGACGGCCTCTTCGATGCCTCACTGGCAGGCGTCATCGGCCTCTGCTGCGCAGCCGGTCATGAACGGGCTTGCCGAGCGCTCCGCCCGTTTCGAGGCCCCGCCCGCCGTGCCGGAAGGGGATGGCTCCAGCCACCCGCTCGGTCTTGCCCGGGGCCAGCTTCACAACACCTATATCGTCGCCCAGACCGATGACGGCATTGTCATCGTCGACCAGCATGCGGCCCATGAGCGGCTGGTCTATGAGCGGATGAAAAAGGCCCTCGCGCTCGCCGGTGTCGAACGTCAGGCGCTGCTGATCCCTGAAATCGTCGAACTGGAGGAAGCGGAAGCCGAGCGCCTCGTTGCCCGCGCCGCCGAGTTCGCGGAACTGGGGCTGGTGCTTGAAGGCTTCGGCCCCGGCGCGGTCGCGGTTCGCGAGGTGCCGGCTCTTTTCGGCAAGCTCGACGTGCCCGGATTGGTGCGCGATCTGGCCGACGATCTGACTGAAATGGATGAAGCGCTGACGCTGAAGGAAAAGCTCGAATCCGTCTGTGGCACCATCGCCTGCCATGGCTCGGTGCGGGCCGGACGGCGGTTGACGGGCGAGGAAATGAACGCCCTGCTGCGCGAGATGGAAGTCACCCCCCATTCAGGCCAGTGCAACCATGGCCGCCCCACCTATGTGGAACTCAAGCTTTCGGACATCGAGCGGCTGTTCGGGCGGCGGTAAAGGGTTTGGGTGGATCAGGTTAGCTGGAGGAACGCCACGACCGTTTCGCCATAGCGTCGCCGGTCAAGTTCGATGAAACCTTCGGGCGCGGCGAAATCCGAGCTTGTGGCTTCCTCGACAAGGCAGAGCGCGCCAGGTGCAAGCCAGCCGCCGTCGCGGGCCGAGGCGAGCGCGCGTTCTGCAAGGCCCTTGCCATAGGGCGGGTCGGCGAACAGCAGGTTAAAGGGCGAGCCCGCGCTTGCCGGGCGCTCGCCCATCCTTGTGGCGTCACGCCGGTAGATTTTGGCGGTGCCGGTCAGGCCCATGGCCTCGATATTGTCGCGGATCAGGCCCCGGCTTTCGACATGATCTTCCACGAACAGCGCGAAGGCCGCGCCCCGCGACAGGGCTTCAAGGCCCAGTGCGCCGGTGCCCGCGAACATATCGAGCACGCGCGCGCCCTCAAGCTCAAAGGGATCGCCCCTGTCGCCCGCAAGGTCGGCATGGGCGAGCACGTTGAAGATCGCCTCGCGCGTCCGGTCGCTGGTCGGGCGGACCCGATTGTCTCTGGGCGTCGCGAGTGCGCGGCCCTTATGGACGCCGCCCACGATTCGCATGGGTGCCTGACCTGTTGCTGGAAGGGGTGTCGCGCTTGCCGCCGGATTTGCCCGCCGGTTTGCCGGAGAATTTGCCTGCGGGCTTGCCACCCGGTTTGTTGCTGGCATGGTCGCGCTTCACGCGCTCGGGCTTCCTGGCATCCTCGACCTTTTTGAAACCGTCGGATTGGCGCTTGCCGCCAGTCTTTTGGGGACCCTCATGGCTCTTGAAGCCGGTGGATTTGCGAGGCTCACCCTCTTTCGGGCGAAAGCTGCCGGGTTTGCGGCCCGGCTGGAGCAGGCCTGCGTCGGCGGATCGTTTGGGGCCACCGGCAAAGGCAGGCCGGGCCGGACGGGACTCGTCGTATTGCCGTGGACGATCCTGTGAACTCCGTTGTCCTTTCGGGGCTCCTTCATGGCTTTTGAAGCCGTCTGACTTGCGGGGACCATCCGCTGCGCCCTTGAAGCCGCTGGAACGGCGCGGCGCTTCGTGGCTTTTGAAACCTGCCGATTTTCGGGGTCCGCCATCGGCTTTGCGATAGGGGTCGGGACTGCGCGCGCCAATTGTCTCGTTTTCGGGCCTGCGCGCGGCGCGTGGCTTTGTATAGGCGTCCGCCTGCCGGACGGTGCGGCTGTTGCGCCCATCCTGCCGGGCAGCCGGAGCGGGGATATCCTCGGTTGCAACTGTCCGTTGGTCGCTCAGCGGGCGGGGCGCGCCGGGC
>JAATFR010000423.1 GCA_015655095.1 Hyphomicrobiales bacterium
ACCACCACATGGGAATGGAGCACAACCTCCTCGCCAAGCGTCACATCCGGCCCGACCACACAGAAAGGACCGATGCGGGCGCCCGGCCCGATTTCAGCCTGCGGATCAATGACGGCGGACGGATGGATGCTCATTTTCCCCCCGGATTATCGATGATCATCGCGCTGTAGGTGGCTTCCGCCATCAGCACGTCATCAACCTTCGCTTCACCGGAGAATTTCCACACAGGGCCCCGGTTCTGCACTTTCTTCACATGAATTTCGAGTCTGTCGCCCGGCACCACCGGCTTGCGGAAACGCGCCTTCTCGATGGTCATGAAATAGACGAGCAGCCTGCTCGCGTCCATGCCCATGCTGTGGATGACAAGCGCGCCGGCGGTCTGGGCCATAGCCTCGATGATCAGAACGCCGGGCATCACCGGGTGCCCCGGAAAATGCCCCTGAAAGAACGGATCGTTGATCGTTACATTCTTGATGCCGACAGCAGAATTGCTGCCGTCCATCTTGATGATCCGGTCAATCATCAGCATCGGATAGCGGTGTGGCAACAGTTCCATCACCCGCTTGATGTCTGCGGATTGGGCCCCATCAGCCTCAATTTCGCTCATCCTCGCACCCTTCTTCAATCAAGTTTCTCAGCCAACGCACAAAACCGGCCGGCGGCCTAATCCGGGTCCGGTTTGTTCTTCGGCGCCCCCCGGCGCCACAATTGCATTACGGCGATAACCTCGCGCTGCCATTCGCGCACCGGACGGGCTGGCACTCCACCATATTTCTGCCCGGCGGGCACATCGTGGATAACGGCGCTGCGGGCGGCAAGCTGGGCACCCGAATGGATCGTGAGATGCCCGGTGATCCCCACCTGCGCGCCGAGCACCACAAAATCTTCCAGATGCGTGCTGCCCGAAATGCCGGTCTGCGCCACGATGATGCAATGCCGCCCGATCTGCACATTGTGCCCGATCTGGACCAGATTATCGATCTTGGTGCCTTCCCCGATCACCGTATCCGGTCCGGCGCCACGATCCACTGTGGTGTTGGCGCCGATCTCCACATCATCCTGAATGATCACCCTGCCCAGTTGCGGCACCTTCTCGTGAGAGGGCAACCCCATGGCAAAACCGAAGCCATCCTGACCAATCCGGACACCGGGGTGAAGGATCACCCGGTCGCCGATATGAGCATGGGAAAGCGTAACGTTTGGACCGATAAAGCAGTTCCGGCCGACCGTGCAGCCCTTGCCGATGCTGGTCCCCGTACCGATAACACTGTCCCGCCCCACCTCGGCGTTCGCGCCCACGGACGCGCCGGGCTCCACCGTGACATTCACGCCGATTTTGGCGCTGGGATGGATAGCCGCGAGTGGATGAATGGTTCCAGGTTCGCCAAACCGGTCCGTAGCCTGCACGGATTCTGGATAAAAAAGCTGGGCTGTCCGCGCATAGGCCCGGTAGGGATCTTTGGCGATGAGGAGAATCTGCCCGGCACGCGCCTTGGCGGCGAAACGGGCGTGGGTAATCACCACGCCTGCCCGGGTCGTCTCGAACTGGTAAGCATATTTGGGATTGTCGAGGAAGCTCACATGCCTCGCACCGGCGCTATCCAGCGGCGCGACATCCTCAAGCAGAAGCTCGGGATCCGCGCCATCCGGCAGGGGAACGCCGATCCAGGCCGCGATCTCTGCAAGCTTGAAAGGCCCGGCATTGGCGAAAAATCTTGTATCAGCCATATCCGGCGCCCTGATCTTGTTCGTCGTTGGCAAGCAAACGCCTGCGGCCCCTCAAGAGACCGCCTGCGCTTGCTTCGCGATAGTTAAGGCTTCGCCGCGACCGGCGTCACCGTAACGGTGGACAAGCGCGCGTTGAGCGCGGTCATCGCTTCCTGAGTCACATCAAGGCCATCCTTCGACGCCACGACCACGGAAGTGTCGATGATGATGTCAGCTCCATGCTTGGTCATCAGGTCAGTGAAGATCGGACGCAGGGCAGCCTCAACCTGATTGCGCGCAACTTCGCCCCCGTTCTGGAGTTCGCTTCCCTTCTTCTGCATTCGGGACTGAAGATCAGCCTCGCGCTTCTGGAGGTCCTGAACCTTCTGCTGGAACTGCTCCTGGGTCAGCGTCGAACGCTGCTGGGTCAGCTTGTTGGCTTCCTGCTGCAGGGAAGCCTGGCTCGTGCGGCCTTCAGCCTGAATCTTCTGCGCCATCGTCTGGATCTGCGTGCGCACGCTCTGTCCCACCTTCGACTGAAGGAAGAGCTGTTCCGTGTTGACCGTCAGGGCCGAGGTCGCACCGGCAGCATTGGCCTGTGAAACAGAGACGAGAGTCACCACAGCAAATATCGCTGCCGCAAATCCCAAAGCGCGTGAAGTCAACGCAATACGCCTCATGA
Source organism: Hyphomicrobiales bacterium (assembly GCA_015655095.1). Classification (GTDB taxonomy): domain Bacteria; phylum Pseudomonadota; class Alphaproteobacteria; order Parvibaculales; family Parvibaculaceae; genus JAATFR01. Next base: position 2,390 of record JAATFR010000423.1, read on the forward strand.
TCATTATTTCCTTTTTGCTTAGAATCGAGTACCGGCACTGAACTGGAACAGTTGGGTTTTATCGTAGCTCTGTTTCTTGACCACCCTGGCGAGGTCAATGCGCACGGGGCCGAATGGCGAATTCCAGTAGACACTGATACCGGCCGAAGCGCGCAGTGCGAGCTTGCTTTGCTTATTGGTCAGTTCAGATTCATCCGCCCTGCCTGCATAGCCATAGTCTGTAAACAGGCTTGTCGAAATTCCCAGGGATTCCGGCAATCCGTTCGGAAAGCTGAGTTCCGTGGTTCCGAAATAGTAGGCCTGTGCGCCAAGCGCGTCTTTTGTCGCCAGATCTCGCGGACCAATACCAGCCCGTTCAAAACCACGGAAATCGTCGCCGCCGAGGAAGTAACGGTCGTTCAGCTTCACATCCTCGCCGACACCAAAGATATACCCCAAGTTGAATTTCTGGTTCACAACCCAGCTTGGCGCAAGCTGGTAGTAGTAGTTGGCCTTGAAGGTGGATGCGAGGTAGCGAACAGAACCGCCCACGCCCGC
>JAATFR010000300.1 GCA_015655095.1 Hyphomicrobiales bacterium
CGCTCGTCATCAGCGCGTTCGCCGGCGTGGGCGCACCATGCTCCGCCAGCAGCTTGATACGGTACATTTCGGCGTCGTGGCTCATCCGCCCCTGCAGGAAGCTGTCCAGGCTGGCATTGGCGCGGCGCGGCTGGTACAGGGCGACTAACGAAGTGCCGTCGGGATATCCGAGCATCGGACCCGGGACCACGCGCGCCCAGTTCACCATGGTCATGGCTTCCACCGGGGTGTCGACCGTGGGGCCGGTCACATAGTCCACAAGATAGCGTTTTGGATCCACCTTGAAGCGGAGATGAATGCTCTCCTTGCCGGTGAATATCGACTTGCCGACCCACACGCCCGGCTTGACCTCGCTCTTGATGCTGGAAGCCCAAATGCTGTGCTTGTCGCCGGTCGCGATGACATCAAGGGCAGCGCTGGGCGAAGCCGACACCAGGATGTCGCTGCAATAGCAGTAGCGGTCGATATAGGCGGACGGGGGCGCCGCAAATGCCTTGCCGAAACTGCCCAGCCCGATCGAACCGCCAAGACCGGCCCCCAAAATACTCAACGCATGCCGTCTTGCAATCTGCATTGGCCCCTTCTTTCTGGGCGGATGGCGCTTCGCCGACACATCCCAATTTTTGCTGCGATATAAGGAAATACAGTTTCGTAATCGGTGTACCGTATACTTCTTTTCCGACCTGAACAAGACCGTCACATGTTACAGCATGCGCCCAATCCTTCCCGCAGCACAGATCAGCCCTGGTTCTCCGGTGTTTGCACGACAAGGCCATCCAGCGACTCGGTGACGCGGATCTGGCAGCTCAGGCGACTCGCCGGCGTGACTTGCGGCGCGAATTCCAGCATGGCGCCTTCCACATCTCCCATCGGCTCCATACGATCCAGCCATTTTTCGTCCACATATACATGACATGTCGCGCAGGCGCAGGCACCGCCACACTCCGCGACAATGCCGGGGATGTTGTTCCGGATGGCGCCTTCCATGACGGAATAGCCGACAGGAACTTCGACGGTCTGCGCACCGCCACGAAAATCGACGTAAGTGATCCGAGGCAATTCGTTCTCCTGCTGCGCCTGGGCATTTTGCATGCGGTCGCCTAAATTGGTATACGGTATACCACTTGTCAATCGACGCAATTGATACCCTTCAGGGCCGGGCCCCTCTGCCGGGGGCCGGTCGCGAAGGCCAAGGAATATACGCGGAAGTGCGCTTGACTTAGGTATACCGTATACCTAGTTTCGCGCGCCATAATCCGCCCAAAGCCTGGAGCGTCACACGTGCCGGATGAAATTGGCCAGCATCGAGAAAGACAGCTTAGGGAGGCTGCGGCGCGTCTCCGCCACGCTTATGCCGGCAACCCCATCGCCCCGCTGCGGGACGTACTGGACCCAACCGATCAAAGCTCGGCCTATATCGTGCAGCATCTGAACACCCAGCATTGGATCGCACAGGGACGTGTCCTGTCCGGCCGCAAGATCGGTCTCACGGCCAAAGCGGTGCAAAAGCAGCTTGGCGTGGATCAACCGGATTATGGCGTCCTGTTCGATGACATGCAGATTGTGGATGGCGGCGAACTGCTGGCTTCGAACGTGCTTCAGCCCAAGGCGGAAGCGGAAATTGCGCTGATCCTGCGCCATGACCTCGACAAGCCGGATGCCGCCCGGGCCGACGTGACCGCGGCGACGGACTATGCGGTGGCGGCGATCGAAATCGTCGACAGCCGTATTGCCGATTGGAAAATCACCTTTGCGGACACCGTGGCCGATAACGGCTCTTCCGCCTACTATGTGCTTGGGCCGGAGCGGCGACCGTTGAGTGGGCTCGACCTGTGGTCATGCGGAATGGTGCTCGAAATCAACGATCAGGTCGTCTCGGTGGGGGCCGGCGCCGCCTGCCTGGACCATCCGCTCGATGCCGCGGCCTGGCTTGCGCGAACCCTGGCCCGGGCCGGCGACCCGCTTCGCGCGGGCGACGTGCTGCTGACCGGCGCATTGGGGCCCATGGTCGCTATCGCGCCCGGCGACCGCGTATGCGCGACGATCGGCGGCGTGGGGCGCGTGAACTTCACTTACCGGCAGGACGGAACCAATGCCTGAACGCACCAGAGTCGCAATCATCGGCACGGGCAATATCGGCACCGACCTGATGATAAAGATTTTGCGCCTCTCCAGCCTATTGGAGATGGGCGCTTTTGTCGGGATCGACCCGGCCTCGGACGGGCTTGCGCGCGCCAAGCGCATGGGTGTGCCGGTGACGGCGGGGGGCGTCGCCGGGCTGGGGGGGGTGGCGGGGTTCAAAGAGATCGGGAGGGGGGTCGGTGGGGCGTCTGCGGGCGGGCAACGCCGGCACGACGCGGGGGTGCGGGGC
>JAATFR010000412.1 GCA_015655095.1 Hyphomicrobiales bacterium
CATGACAGCCAGCAGAAACCGCTCAAACCAGGCAGCGCGACCGCCCGGCTGGAAGAGGCCCTCAAAAACATGGACAAGGCATGACTATGGAAGAAAACCTGCCTTTATCCTGATCCTGCGGTAGACTCACGGAACCGGAAATGATCGAGGACGTTCCCCACCCATGAAAACCGGGCTCCATCGCTGGCACTATGTCCTTGGTCTGTTCGTCATTGTCCTTGTTGCAATCGCGGCGTTATGGAACTGGAACTGGCTCCGCCCTCTGGTTGAACGGCAGGCCTCCGCCGCTCTCGACCGCAAGGTCACCATCAGGAATCTGGATGTCAGCCTTTCCCTGACGCCGGTGATTGTGCTGGACGGCATCACCATCGGCAATCCGGCCGGGTTTGCCGAGGACAGCACGATGGCGACCATAGACCGCGTCGCCGTTACCATTGACGGACGCGCCGGGCTGAAGGGTGCCCTGCGGTTTCCCGAAATTGTCATCGACCGTCCGCAGGGCGATCTCAAGGCAAATCCCAAAGGACGCCGGAACTGGATGCTTGAAACCGGTAGCGACGGCGGCGGCGCGCTCCCCCAGATCGACCGCCTCACCATCAATGATGGCAATATCCGTTTCATTGACCCCGCGATGCAGGCCGATTTCCGTCTTGCCATCCACACCACGGATTCAAAAAAATCCGGCGAGCAGCAGATCGTGGCGACCGCCAGCGGCACTTATGCCGCCCAGCCGATTTCTGCTGAATTTCGCGGTGGTGCGCTGCTCTCCATCCAGAGCCGGACGGAACCCTATCCGATCCGGCTGAGCCTCAAGAATGGCGCAACCACCCTTCTGCTGGCAGGCACAGTGAATGATCCGATCCATTTCGCAGGCGCCAATCTCAAGCTGGACCTGGCGGGCAAGGATCTCAATGACCTTTACCCGCTGATCGGCGTTCCACTTGCCCCCACGCCACCCTACAAATTGAGCGGACGTCTCAACTATATCCGCACACTGATCCGGTTCGAGGATTTCACCGGCACGGTCGGCAATACCGATCTTTCAGGCACGTTCAGCGTAAACCCGCATGAAGAACAGCCGAAAGTTTTTGCGGCCCTGACATCGAAGAATGTCGACCTGCGCGATCTCGGCGGCTTTATCGGCGCGAAGCCCGGCGATGAAAAGAACGCACCCCCGTCCCCCGTTCAGAAGGTACGCACGAAAGTTCTGCCTGATACGCCGATCAACCTGCCTGAAATCAAGGTGGCGAATTTTGACGTCCGTTATCACGCAGACCATATCAAGGGCGAGTCCATGCCGCTTGATGATATGACGGTACATCTGATCATTCAGGACGGCCGAATCATCCTGACGCCGCTTTCATTCGGCATCGGCAAGGGACAGATTCTTGCCAATGCGGAACTTGATGCGCGCGAGAAGCTGATGCGCACCAATGGAGACATCGATTTCCAGAAACTCGATCTCCACCGGATTCTGAGCAGCACGGGCCCGTTTGAAGGCAAGGGCACCATCGCGGGCAAGGCCAACATCAAAACCACCGGAAACTCCGTGGCTGCAATGGCGGCAAACGGAGATGGCGACCTCAAGCTCTTCATGGAGGGCGGCAAGCTCAGCGCGCTCCTGGTCAATCTGGCCGGGCTCGATCTCGGCAGTTCGGTGCTCTCCATGCTCGGCATACCGAACCGAACCCCGATCCGTTGCATGATCACCGACTTCGGCATGACGAAGGGCCAGGTCAAAACAAGGCTGATGCTGATCGACACGACAGAAGCCAATATCAACGGCACCGGCAGCATCGATCTCGCCCGTGAGCAGATCGACTACAAGATCACGACAGATCCCAAGAATTTCAGCATCGGCTCGATCCAGGCGCCAATCCTGATCAGGGGCGCACTGGGCGATCCTTCCATCTACCCAGACCCCGTAACGCTTGGCGCGCGGGGCGGGGCCGCCGCCGTTCTCGGCGTATTGCTGACGCCCCTTGGCGCCCTCATCCCCACGATCCAACTCGGTCTTGGCAAGGACACGGATTGCGCCAAAATCATCGCCGACGTCAAGACGGGCGCACAGCCGTCGCTGACGGCCGAAGAAAAGAAGAACTGAACGGTCAGCCCGCCTGCGCTCTCACCAGCACGGGAATGGATTTCGCCGCGGGCGTTTTGCTTTTTGCGTCATGATGGGAAAGCGCCAGCAAGCCATTGGTTTCCGGATAATAGGCGGCGATGGAACCTTGTGGAATATCGTAGGGCTTGACCTTGAAGCCGCTGACGACCCGGCGCACGCCATCATTGGACAGTGTTTCCATCTCCACCAGCATTTCCGGTTCGATTCCGCGCCTCTTCATGTCCTCCGCATTCATGAATACCACCATCCGCCCGCCGAAAACGCCGCGATAGCGGTCATTCAGGGAATAGATGGTTGTGTTGTACTGGTCATGGCTGCGGATCGTGGCAAGCCGCAACATGCCTTCGTCGGCAACCACGGGATCCTCCGTCAGCCCCTCATAAACCTTGAAGCAGGCTTTTCCCTCCGGCGTGTTCCAGACCAGATTGCG